>JAPPMY010000023.1 GCA_028818855.1 Rhodospirillales bacterium | reverse complement strand
CGGCAGCGACCGCTTCTTCGTCTCCGACGCCTGCCTGCCGCAGACCATCGCGGTGGTGCAGACCCGCGCGGAGGCCATCGGCATCGAGGTGGTGGTGGGCAATCACGGCGCAGGGCTGCCGGAGGGGCCGTTCTTCGGCGTCCTGCTACAATACCCCGAGACCGGCGGCGGGGTGCCCGGTTACGGCGGTATCGTCGAAGAGGCACACGCGCAGGGCGCGATCGTGACGGTCGCGGCCGACCTGCTCAGCCTGGTGCTGCTGACGCCGCCCGGCGAGTTCGGCGCCGACATCGCGGTGGGCAGCTCGCAGCGCTTCGGCGTGCCGCTCGGCTATGGCGGGCCGCACGCGGCCTATTTCGCGACCCACGAGAAGTACCGCCGCGCCATGCCAGGCCGGATCGTCGGCGTCTCGGTGGACGGCCGCGGGCGCCAGGCGCTCCGCCTCGCGCTGCAGACCCGCGAGCAGCACATCCGGCGCGAGAAGGCCACCAGCAACATCTGCACGGCGCAGGTGCTGCTCGGCGTCATCGCCGGCATGTACGCGGTCTACCACGGGCCGGACGGGCTCACCCGGATCGCGCGGCGCGTCCATCGCCTCACGGATATCCTGGCGGCGGGGCTCCAGCGCCTCGGCTTCACGGTCGAGAACGAGGGCTGGTTCGACACCCTCACCGTCAGCGCGCCGGGCGCGGCGCAAGCGATCCTGACGCGGGCGGAGAAAGCCGGCTACAACCTGCGGCCGATCGACGGCGACCGTCTCGGCATCGCCTGCGACGAGACAACGCGCCGGGCCGACGTCGAGGCCGTATGGCGCGCGTTCGCCGACGGCGAGCCCAACTTCGACGTGGCCGCGCTCGACGGCGAGGCCCGTTGCGGCGTTCCGCCGGACCTCGTGCGGCAGACCGCCTTCCTCGAACACCCGGTGTTCAACATCTACCACGCCGAGACCGAGCTGCTGCGCTACATGCGCCGGCTCGAGGGCAAGGACCTCACCCTCAACTGGGCCATGATCCCGCTCGGCTCCTGCACCATGAAGCTCAACGCGACCGCCGAGATGATGCCGGTCACGTGGCCGGGCTTCGGGGGCATCCACCCCTTTGCGCCCGCCGGGCAGGCGGCCGGCTACCGCGAGCTCGTGGCGGGTCTGGAGCGCATGCTGAGCGCGGTCACCGGCTTCGCCGCCGTCTCGCTGCAGCCCAACGCCGGCAGCCAGGGGGAATACGCCGGGCTGCTGGTGATCCGCCGCTATCACGAGAGCCGCGGCGAGGGCGGGCGCGACGTCTGCCTGATCCCGAGCTCCGCCCACGGCACCAACCCGGCGAGCGCCGTGATGGCCGGGATGCGGGTGCAGGTGGTCGCCTGCGACGAGGACGGCAACGTCGACCTCGCCGACCTGCGCGCCAAGGCCGAGGACCACGCGCAAGACCTGGCGGCGCTGATGATCACCTATCCCTCCACGCATGGCGTGTTCGAGGAATCCATCGTCGAGATCTGCGAGGTGATCCACGCGGCCGGCGGCCAGGTCTACATGGACGGCGCCAATCTGAACGCCCTGCTGGGGCTGAGCCTGCCCGGCCGGTTCGGCCCGGACGTGGCGCATCTCAACCTGCACAAGACCTTCTGCATCCCCCACGGCGGCGGCGGACCGGGCGTGGGGCCCATCGGCGTGGCCGCCCATCTTGCGCCCTTCCTGCCGGGCCACCCGCTGGTGCCGGAGTCGGGCCCGGAAGGCGGGATCGGCGCGATCTCGGCGGCGCCCTGGGGCTCCGCCGGGATCCTGCCGATCTCCTGGGCCTATATCGCGATGATGGGTCGCTCAGGCCTGACGCGCGCGACGCAGGTCGCCATCCTCAGCGCCAACTACATCGCGAAGCGGCTCGCCGGGCACTATCCGGTGCTCTACGCCGCCGCGAACGGGCTGGTCGCGCACGAGTGCATCATCGAGATGCGGCATCTCAAGAAGAGCGCCGGCATCGAGGTGGACGACGTCGCCAAGCGCCTCATGGACTATGGCTTCCATGCGCCGACCATGTCCTTCCCGGTCGCCGGTACGCTGATGATCGAGCCGACCGAGAGCGAGTCCAGGGCCGAGCTGGATCGATTCTGCGATGCGATGATCGCGATCCGCCAGGAGATCGCGGCGATCGAGGAGGGCCGTGCGGACCCTGCCGACAACCCGCTCAAGAACGCGCCCCACACCATGGACGACATCGCCGATTCCGAATGGGAGCGCGGCTACAGCCGGGTGGAGGCGGTCTTCCCCGCCGACGATCTCAGGCAGGCCAAGTACTGGCCGCCGGTGAACCGGATCGACCAGGTGTACGGCGATCGCAACCTGATCTGCGCCTGCCCGCCGCTGGAGAGCTACCAGGAGGCGGCGGAGTAGCGGGCAGTGCAGCGGCGGAAAGGGTGGGCTGGTCTATGGCATATGGCGCTAATTCAGATCTGAAATATCTGTACCCCCTGTGGGAGCGCGAATTCATCGAGAATATGCGTGACACCGAATTCTAGAGCGCTTTTCGACCTGACGGGATCACGACGGCCCGAAGGACTCCCACCTCCCCCTGTCCCCCTCCTCCCGGGAGGAGGGGGAACGAAAGCGGCGCGGCCCTTCTCCCCCTCTCCTCCCCACGGAGGGAGGAGAGGGCCGGGGTGAGGCGGGGGATTCTTCTGGTATTCATTGACTTATTTTGCCTCAAGCGCAGCTGTGCTCTCAACCTTTAGCGACTTGAGGTGGGGGTCGAGCGCGCTGACCAACCGATTCATTGCATCGGTCATAAGGTCATGCGTCTTCTTCCAGACTTCTTCGGAATCAGTATACCCCCCTTGCACTGTCACGCGTATACGACAGGCCCGTTTTCCCTCCAAGCTCTCCCAAGTCAGAGGTCTTCCAAAAGAATTCTCAATTTCTTTTTTCTGTGCGTAGAGGTGATCAAAAATGCGCACATTAGTGTTATCCATGCCTTTGCCACAATCAATGTAAAGTTCCGCAGCAGACTCCTTCTGCCAAACCACGTAATTTAAGCTGACACCCGGTACTCCGGAACTAGTGCCAATCCATGCATACTTTCCAGGTGTAATGTGACTGTGACGAGTCGCGTTTGTATGCCGCACCAGTTTCGACCACCACTTTTGACGTATGTGGTAACGTTCGCTCAATTCTTGTTTGCTGCGCGCGATCGAATTGCCTTCTTCCGAGGGACCTACGATTACCGTAAGCAAGGGAGCCTTTGGAGAATCCTCTATCTGGATTGCTTCAATCTTCATGAGATAAAAGTCGGCACTCGACGACTCATTTAGCCAGGTTATGGCTGCGACGTGCTCAGGACGTGGATCGGCCACAATCCAAACGGCAGTACTGGCTTGCATAGCTGTCATGTAGGTAATCAGCTTACCCAAATGGTCGTGATCACTTTTCTCCAACTGGTTCTCGACGATAATTGAGGTTCCGTCTGTGGTATGTGCAACTAAATCGATGCTGAAAGCACTCTCCGTTTTCTTTTCCCGTTCAGCGTTTGCGATTTCCCGATTCATGGCCTCGCCCAGTATCTCAATATTCTCTTCAAGCCACTGGGTGAAATCAAGAGCTTCATGCTTCCACACTTCGCGAAGATGGACGCGTTTAATCTTTGCTATCGACATCATCGTCCCCTACAGATTGTTTGCCGACATAGTGTTTGGCCAAAGAGTCGTTAGTCGCACGGAGCCGGGCTTCGACGGCCTCCATGATGTCTGGCACAGTCCTGTCGCTTACGCCGCTCCTGATGCCTTCCTGAATCGCGGCTTTGAGCGCCCGGATTCGGCGGTCTTGCTCCATTTCGGTGCTTCCTCTCGGAGCCACTAACGATTGGCGCCGGGGATCCAGAGCGTGTCGGTCGCGCCGTCGTCGTTGAGGTGGCGGGCGAGCACGAAGAGGTGGTCGGAGAGCCGGTTGGCGTAGATCACCGCGAGAGGGTTGACGGACTCCTGCTCCGCTAGCGCCGTGATCAGGCGCTCGGCGCGGCGCACCACGGTGCGCGCGAGATGCAACGCCGCAGCGGCGCGCCCGCCGCCCGGCAGGACGAAGGATTCGAGAGGCTTCAGGCGCTCGTTCAGCGCATCGATCTCGCTCTCCAGCCGGTCGATCTGGGATTGCGCGATGCGCAGCCCCTCGTCGAGCGATCCGGGCCGGCAGAGGTCCGCGCCGAGGTCGAAGAGATCGTTCTGGATGCGCTCCAGCATCGCGTCCGCCTCGCCCTCGGTCTCAAGGCGTGCAAGCCCGATCGCCGCATTTGCCTCGTCCACGGTGCCGTAGGCCTCGACGCGGGGGTCGTGCTTCTGCACCCGCGCGCCGCCGCCGAGCGAGGTCTCGCCTGCGTCACCGCCGCGGGTGTAGATCCTGGTGAGGCGGACCATCCGGCCTACTTCTGGACGACGAACACCAGAAGTGCCAGCAGCGCGATCGCCGCGAATTGCAGGCCGACCCGCCAGCGCATGAAGACGTTGCTCTTGCTGTTCTTGCCGCCGGAATACATGGCGCCGAGCCCCATCACGAGCACGACCACCACCGCGCCCATCAGCACGTAGACGGCGATCTCGAGTATGTCGGCGAACATGGCTGTCCTCGCGGCCGCGCGGCAGGCGGGATCGGGAGCGGCCCTCCGCCTGCGCTTATAGCGCGTCGCAGGCGCGCTGCCCACGCCAATCGGCAGAGCAGCGTTGGCCGCGCTTGTTCCGCCTATCCGGGAGTGTCATTTTGCGCTCGGCAAGACGGAAGCGCGCCCCCACGGGCTTTCGCGAGGTGATCGCATGAACATGGCAACCGAGACGCGATCCGCACCGGTGCGGACCGGCGCGTTCAAGTACCTGGCGGCGTCGGTCGAGAGCTCGCTCTACCGCAACGGCAAGGTGTTCACCCGCCGGGACAGCAGCGGCAACGACGTCCCCTGGCAGGGAGGCGAGCTGGTCGAGCGGCAGATGCCGGTTCATGACGCGCGCAATCTTGCGGGTGCGGATCGCCGCACGCTCCGCGCGAGCGGCTTCGAGCTGCTGGAGCACGCCAGCGCCCCTCCCGGCATCGATTACCTGGATCACGATCAGGTGGTCCGCGCCTATTACCCGCACTGCGCCGATATCGTTCGGGAGGCGACCGGCGCCCGCGTTGTCGCGGCCTTCGATCACAACGTGCGCTCGGCCTCGGGCAAGCGAAGCGGCAAGCGCATCGCGGGCGGGCAGAACGTGCAGCGTCCCGCGCACGTGGTTCACGGCGATTACACGCTGACCAGCGGGCCGCAACGCCTGCGCGACCTGGCGAATCCGCCCGCCGTCAACGACACCTACCGCACCCGGCTCTCGGATGGCGAAACGCTCCTCGACAAGTCGGATGTCGGCCGCGCCATCGATTCCGGCCGGTTCGCGCTCATCAATCTCTGGCGGAATATCGCCGAGGAGCCGGTCGCCACTCACCCGCTCGCGCTCTGCGACGCGTCCAGCGTGCATCCCGACGATCTGGTCGTCTTCGAGATCCATTACGCCGACCGCATCGGCGAGAACTACTTCGCCAAGCACTCCGACGACCATCGCTGGTACTTCTTTCCCGCCATCACCGGCGAGGAAGCGCTGCTGATCAAGCAGTGGGATTCGGCCGGCGGGATGGCCCGCTCCGAAGGTGCGAACGCGGACGCGACGAGCCCGGATGCGCCCTGCACCTTCAGCTTCCACAGCGCCTTCGCGGACCCGGCCACGCCGCCGGACGCGCCGGACCGCTGGAGCATCGAAGTGCGCTGCGCGGTGCTCTACGACTAGCCAGGCACGGGAGGCCCGGCGTGAGCGCCCTGAGCGGGCCGGAGCGGCCGCCGGCGAGCGGTGGAGCACCGCGCAAGCTCGTCCTCCTGCTGCACGGCCTCGGTGCCGACGGCAACGACCTGATCGGTCTCGCCGAGCCGTGGGGGCGGCTGCTGCCCCATGCCCATTTCGCCGCGCCCGATGCGCCGGAGCCCTGCGACATGGCGCCCGTGGGCCGCCAGTGGTTCAGCCTTGCCGATCCTTCGCCCGCCAGCATGACCGAGGGCGCCATCCGCGCGGCAGACGTGCTCAACGCCGATATCGACGCCAGGCTGGACGTGCTCGGCCTCAGCGAGAGCGACCTCGCGCTGGTGGGCTTCAGCCAGGGCACGATGATGTCGCTCCACGTTGCCTACCGGCGGAGCGCGCCGTGCGCCGGCGTATTGGGATTCTCGGGCCGGCTCGTCGGCGGGGAACGCCTGGGAGGCGAGCTTCGCGCCCGCCCGCCGGCACTGCTGGTTCATGGCGATGCGGACGACATGGTGCCGGTGGGCGCGCTCTTCGAGGCAGCGACCACGCTCGGCGCCTGCGACGTCCCGGTCCAGTGGCACGTGAGCCGGGGGATCGGTCACGGCATCGCGCCGGACGGCCTGCAGATCGGAGGCCTCTTCCTCCACGACGTGCTCGGCAGAGCGGGCTGACGGTGCGGGCGCGTCAGTTGATACCGCTATCGCTCTCGCGCAACGCCGCGACCGCCTCGTCGTCGAGATCGAGCCAGTCGCGCAGCACCGTATCCGCGTCCTCGCCCAGCATCGGGGCCGCGCGGGGATAGTCGACCGGCGTCTCTGAGAAGTTGACCGGGTTGGCGGGGTAGTCGACGTCGACGCCGAGGCTGTGCGGGATGCTCACCCTCATGCCCCGAGCCTCAACCTGGCGGTCGGCGAAGACCCGATCGAGGGTGTTGATCGGCCCGCAGGGGACGCCCACCGGCTCCAGCAGGGCGCTCCATTCGTCCATCGTCCGCTGCCGGGTGATGTCGTTCAGTGTGGCGATCAGCTCCACCCGATTCTGCAGCCGAGTGATATTGGTCGAAAAGCGCGGGTCGTCGGCAAGCTGCGGGCCGCCGGCCGCCGTGCAGAACTTGCGAAGCTGGCTGTTGTTGCCGATGGCAAGCGCGAAGTAGCCGTCGCGGGTCTGGAAGACCCCGTAGGGGACGATGTTCTGATGCTCGTTGCCCGCGCGGGCCGGCGCCTCACCGCCGATCAGGTAGTTCATCGCCTGGTTCGCGAGCCAGGCTATCTGCGTGTCCAGGAGGGCGAGGTCGATATGCTGCCCGCGCCCGGTCTGCGCGCGGCTCGCGAGCGCGGCGAGGATCGCGGTCGACGCATACATGCCGGTCATCAGGTCGGCGGCGGCGACGCCTACCTTTTGCGGCCCGCCGCCAGGCAGGTCGTCGCGCTCGCCCGTGATGCTCATGATGCCGCCCATGGCTTGCGCGATCAGGTCGTAGCCGGTGCGGTGCGCGTAGGGCCCGGTCTGGCCGAAGCCGGTGATCGAGCAGTAGACGAGGCGGGGGTTGAGCTGGCCAAGCGCGGGGTAGTCGAGGCCGTACTTGGCGAGGCCGCCGACCTTGTAGTTCTCGATCAGGACGTCCGCGCATTCGGCGAGGCGCTTGACCACCGCCTGCCCCTCGGGCACGGCGATGTTCAGCGTGATGGAGCGCTTCCCCCGGTTGGCCGACATGTAGTAGGCGGCGTCCGTGGTCTCGTCCCCGTCCGCGTCGCGGAGGAAGGGCGGCCCCCAGGCCCGCGTGTCGTCGCCCGTGCCCGGCCGCTCCACCTTGACGACATCGGCGCCGAAGTCGGCGAGCAGTTGGCCTGCCCAGGGGCCCGCGAGGATGCGGCTGAGGTCGAGCACCTTGAGGCCGATCAGGGGGCCGGTTCTGGGCTGGTTCATGGGAAATGCCTAGGTGTGGTCCGCCGAAGGGTCCGCGTCGCCCGCGGAAATCCCCAGGGCGCGCAGGTTCTCTTGCGTGGTGTGGTCGAGGGCGATGCCGTGGCTCTGCGCCGCGTGGATGGCGCGGCGGACGATCCTGTCGAACCCCTCGATCTGCGAATCGATCCTGAGGTTTCGACCGCCTGCCTTGAGGGTGAGCTGCATCCAGCCGCGGTCGCGGTTGCGCCGGGTCGAGTAGTAGCCGAGCGTGCACCGCGTCAGCCGGACCCAGGGGAGACGGCGGCGCAGGAGGCCCTCCACGACCAGCCCTTCCTCGCTCACCCTGAGAGCGGTCCGATGCCGGAGCACCGTGCGAACGCCGTAGACGGCGAAGAGCGCGCCGAGACCGCCCAGCACCCAGGCGGCAGGGCCGGCAGACGCTGCCAGCCCCAGCGGGCCCAGGGTGAAGAGCAGGCCGAGCCCCGAATAGAGATAGTCGAGCAGGACGGCGCGCGCCGGATAGCGGTGGCGGCTCTCGCCCGCATCTGGCGCCTGCATCGCCTCGAAGCCGAGCTCAGGCGCAGTCTCTGGAACGGGAGCGCTCACCCCGAGCGCCCCAGGCGCTCGCGCCTGATGCGGATGCCGGCTGCCTCACGGTCCCAGCTATCCTCCGTGATGCCTTCTGCCCGCAACCTGTGCTTCTCGATCTTCTCGGTCGGCGTCTTGGGCAGGGCGTCCACGATGCGGACGTAGCGCGGGATCATGAAGTGGGCGAGACGCGGCTCGAGAAAGTCCAGAAGCGCCGCCGGATCAAGCGCCTGCTCCGGCCGGAGCGCGACGACCGCCATGACCTCGTCCTCGCCGAGATCGCTCGGCACCGGGATCACGGCGGCCTCGCGCACCGCCGGATGGGCCGCGACCTCGGTCTCCACCTCCAGCGAGGAGATGTTCTCGCCACGGCGGCGGATCGTGTCCTTCAGGCGGTCGACGAAGTAGAGGTTGCCGTCCTCGTCCACGCGGCCGGCGTCGCCGGTGTGGAACCAGCCGTTGCGCCAGGCCCGCGCGGTCGCCTCCGGCTCCTTGTAGTAGCCGTGGTTGATGGCCCAGGGCGTGTCGGCGCGCACCACGATCTCGCCGGTCGCGCCCGCCGGCACCTCGCAGTCGTTGTCGTCGACCACGCGAAGCTCGCAGCCGGGCCGCACCGTACCGGCGCTGCCCGGCACGGTCATGGGCACGGTGGTCATCACCGGGCAGCAGAGCTCGGTCATGTTGTAGATCGAGTAGACCTCCACGCCGAAGCGCTCCATGAAGGCGTCGACGTCGTTCACGAGCGGCACCATGCCGACCGTGCGCAAGGGATGGTCGCGGTCGTCCGGCTTGTGCGGTTCCTTCTCCAGGAACTGCGCCATGACGCCCAGCATGAACACCGAGGTGACGCCGGTGCGGCGCACGGTCTCCCAGAACGCGTGCGTCTTGAAGTACTCGACCAGGGTGATCGAGGCGTGCTGGCAGAGCATGCCGTAGGCGATGGTGGCGCCGCCGAGATGGAAGAGCGGCAGGCTGATGAGGTAGCGGTCCTCCGGCGTGATGAACTGCCAGGTGTCGGGTCCGAAATTCGAGAACGCGTGGCAGTAGGAGCTGAGCACCGCCTTCGACGGGCCGGTGGTGCCGGAGGTGAAGATGATCGACTGGGTGTCCCAGGGCTCGATCGGGCGCTCCAGCGGCTCCAGCGCCCCGCCCTCGGGGTGAAGCACGGAGTCATCCATCGCCGTGAGACCCTCGATGGCGGGCGGCGGGCCGCCCACGGCCACCAGGGTCACCAGATCGGCAAGATCGACCGTGGCGAGCCTGGGCGCCAGCTCCGCATGCGCGACGATGATGCGGGCGTCGGAGCGCGCCACCACGTGCTCCAGCAGCCGGCCCTTGTAGGCCGTGTTGATGGGCACGTAGACGGCGCCCATGTAGTTGGAGCCCAGGAACATGCGCAGCGCGTCGGCGCCGTTGGGCAGCCACGAGAGCACGTGGTCGCCCTGGCGCAGGCCGAGCGCCTGCAGGCCGATGGCGGTCTGGATCACCTCGGCCCGGGTGCGGGCGTAGCTCCACGCGGTGCCGTCCTCGAAGACGCAGAAGGTCTTGTCCGGCGTCGCCGCGGCCAGCCGGTCGAGCAGGTAGCGGAGCACGCACCTGTCCGCCGCCGGAACCCGCGGATCGCTGTGGGATATCGCCCCAGGCTGTTCCACCACCGTCGCTCGCTCATTGGCCGCCATGTCGGACGGCCCCCTTGTAGCCCGGAGCAGGCCGGCGATTAACCCGGATTCTCGTCGTGGTCAGGCGTCGGCGAGCGCGGCGTCGAGGGCGCGGTCCAGGGTGGCGGCGGCGGTTGCGAGGCCGTGGCGGTCGCGCGCCCGCGCGGCGGCGGCCGCACCCATCGCCCGCCGTCGCTCCGCATTGGCGGTGAGCTCGACCACGGCGCCGGCGAAGGCCACGTCGTCGTTCTGCGGCGTGAGCAGCCCGGTCTCGCTGCTGGCGATGACGGCTGCGGGGCCGGGCCAGTCTCGCGCCACCGCCGGAAGGCCGGCCGCCTGCGCCTCCAGCACCGTCAGACTCAGGACTTCCTGATAGGCCGGCCACACGTAGACGTCGCAGGCCGCATAGAGAGCCCTGAGCGCGTCGTCGCTGCGGGCGCCGGCCAGGACGGTCACGCCCTGCCCGAGCGGTGCCAACGCCGCTTCCGCCAGCGCACGAGCCTCGCCGTCGCCGACCGCGAGGAGCTGCCAGGCCGGGTCGGCGATGAGGCCGAGGGAGCGTCCCAGCAGGCGCCAGGAGGCGAGCGCGGCGCCGGGGCGCATGGGCGCCGCCGCCAGCAGCCACGGGCGCGCCGGGTCGAGCGGCAGCGCGTCCGCCAGCGCCCGACGGGCCGCGTCGCGATCAGCCGCCCGGTAGGGCGCGGGATCGAGGAAGGGCGCGAGCCGGTAGAGCCGCGCCGTGCTTGCGACGAGCGGCCTGATGCTCTCCTCGTCCTCGGCCGTGAGCGAGAGCACCGCGCGTGCGCGGGCGATGGCGCGGGCCGTGTACGAGAGCCAGCCCGCGTGGGCGCCGCCGCTCTCCTCCCGCGCGTAGAACGCGCCCGCCAGCAGGTAGGGAATGCCCAGCGTCTCGGCCACGACGGAGCCGATCAGGTCCGGCGCCCGATGGTGCAGGCGGCAGGTGAGCCAGGCCTCGGGCCGCGCGACGCTCGGCAGGTCGCGGTACGAGGCGACGAGGCGGGTCGCGTGCCTTACGGCCCTTCGTTCCAGCGCTGCCCGCTTGCGAGCGTCCTCGCCGCCCGCATCGGTGCGAAACTCGGACGGCGCAAGCACCTGATGACCGGCGACGTCGAGGGCCCGCGCGAGCAGATGAACCAGCCCGGGGCCGTCCCATGCCGCAGCCGGATCGGGGCCGTCGGTGGGGGTATAGAGCGCGACCCGCATGTCACGCGGCGAGCAGCGCTGCCCGCGGTGAACGGGGGTTTGCGCTGGGCTCCCCCCATCGGCGATCATCCGGCGCCAGCAACAGGGAGGAACGCAGGTGACCGAGACACCCCTCAACGAGGCCGAATTGGCGGCACTCCGCGCCTACGACACGCCGACGATCTGCAATGCGCTCGAAATCGTCTGTCCCGAGCGTCGCGCGCTCGGCTTCACGACCGAGACGCTGATCTGCTCCTTCCCGGAGCTCGAGCCGATGGTGGGCTATGCGCGGACCGCGACGATCCGCTCCATGGAACAACCCGCGAAGGACGGCGATGCGATGGCCGCCGACCGCGTCGCCTACTACCGCTACGTGGAGGAAGGCCACCGGCCCTCGATCATGGTGATCCAGGACGTGGACTCCCGCCCCGGCGCGGCCTCCTGGTGGGGGGAAGTGCATTCCGCCGTGCATCAGGCCCTGGGCTCTCTCGGCGTCGTGACCAACGGCGCGGTCCGCGATCTCGACATGATCGCCGACGGCTTCCAGTTCCTCTCCGGCACGGTGGTGCCCTCCCATGCCTGGGTCCATCTGGTGAGCCACGGCGAGCCGGTGGACGTGTGCGGCATGCTGACGCATACGGGCGACCTCGTGCACGCCGACCGTCACGGCGCGGTGATCATCCCGCACGAGGCGGCGCGCGACGTGCCGGCGGCGGCCGAGCTTTGCATGCGCCGAGAGGCGCCGATCCTGACGGCGTGCAAGGAGCCGGGATTCTCGGCCGACGTGATGGAGCAGGTGTTGCGCGAGGCAAAGGAGATTCATTAGAGCGCTTTTCGACCTGACGGGACCACGACAGCCCGAAGGACGCCCACCTCCCCCTTTCCCCCTCCTCCCGGGAGGAGGGGGAACAAAGGCGGCGCCAGCCTTTTCTCCCTCTCCTCCCCACCGGGGAGGAGAGGGCCAGGGAGAGGTGGGGGTTTCTCGGGCCGCACTGCGCGAAAAGGAGGAACGTGCGGCAACCAGGTATGACCCCGTCCGGTCGAAATTTGCTCTAGCCGCTGGTGTTCGCGCGGGCGGCGGCGCGCGCACGGGTCGCCTCGCCGAACGCGCCGAAGATCGCCATCGAAAAGGGATCCTCCGTGACCTTCCACTCGGGGTGCCACTGGACGCCGAGCGCAAACGAAGGGGCGTCGCCGACGCGCACGGCCTCGATCTGACCGTCCGGCGCGGTCGCCTCGACAGTGAGCCGGGGCGCGAGGCGGGCGATCCCCTGCGCGTGCAGCGAGTTGACCGCGACCTCCGGCGCGGGCCAGAGCGACGCCAGCAGGCCGTCTGCGGCAAGCGTGACGTCGTGGGCCGGTCCGTACTGCACGTCGCGGGGCTGGCTGTCGTCGGAGCGGTGGTCGATCCGCCCCGGCAGGTCGTGAACGGCCTGGTGGAGACTGCCGCCGAGGGCCACGTTCAGCTCCTGAAATCCCCGGCAGATGCAGAAGATGGGAACCCCCCGTTCGATCGCGCCGCGGATCAGCGGGAGCGTCGTCGCGTCCCGCTCGGGGTCGTGGAGCGTGCCGTCGGCGCTGGGCGGCCCGTCGTAGCGATCGGGTTCCACGTTGGACGGGCTGCCGGTGAAGAGCAGGCCGTCGAAGCGGTCGAGCACGGCGTCGAAGTCGAGCGCCGCGCCGAACGCCGGCAGCGTCAGCGGCAGGCCGCCGGCGGCCTCGGCAACCGCCCGCATGTACTTGTCGCCCACGACATGGAACGGGTGAATGCCGATTTGCCGCGCACAGGCGGGCAGGCCGATCAGGGGAACCGGCGGTGCGCTCATGCCGGCTCAGCTATCACGGGGCGTGAGCGCGGGCAAGAAGCCGCCCCGCCGCTGGATGCGCACGAAGATCGTGCCGAGGCCGATGCCGCGCACGGCGTAGAGCAGCGTCATCGCGAGCCACAGGCCATGATTGCCCAGGGGCTCCCGCAGCAGCCACGCGCACGGCACGAAGACGGCGAAGGCCAGCATCATGTTGTTTCGCATGTGCGCGGTGCGCGTGACGCCGGTGAACACGCCGTCGAAAAAGATGCCCCAGACCGCCACCACGGGCAGCGCGATCAGCCAGGGGAGGTGGTCGTAGGCGACGGCGCGCACGTCGCCCAAGTCGGTGAGCACGCGGACGATCGGCGCGCCGGCGAGGCCGTAGACGGCCAACGTGAGGACGGCGAGCGCGAGGCACCAGAGGAGGCAGGCGCGGACGGCGCGGGCGAGGTCCTCGCGCCGCCGGGCGCCCAGCGCGCGGCCCGTGAGCGCCTCGGCGGCGAAGGCGAAGCCGTCGAACGCGAAGTTGAAGAAGATGACGAAGTTGAGCAGCACGGCGTTTGCCGCCAGCACCACGTCGCCCTGGCGCGCGCTCAGCGTGGTGAAGAGCGCGAACGCCGTGATCACGAAGAGCGTGCGCAGGAAGATGTCGCGGTTGATGCCGAGGAAGCGTCGCATGGCGACGGCATCGAGGACGAGGCGGGGGCGCCAGTGGCCGCCGTGGCGATTGGCGAGACGGGTGGTGACGGCCATGCCGAGGATCAGCCCGGAATAGTCCGCCGCCACCGTGGCCCAGGCGGCGCCGGCGACGGCGAGGCCGAAGCCCAGCACCAGCACCAGGTCGAGGACGATGTTGATGCCGTTGACCGTCAGCAGCAGCGCCAGCGCGGCGCGGGTGTTCTGCATCCCGATGAACCAGCCCACCAGTGCCACGTTGGCGAGCGCGGCCGGCGCGCCCCAGATGCGGATGAAATAGTAGCGCATGCCCTCGCCGGCGACCGCCTCGCTCGGCTCGACCAGATAGAAGGCGAGCCAGCCGATCGGCCCTTGCAGCGCGAGGAGCGCCAGCGCCAGCACCAGGGCGATCAGGAGCGCGCGGAGAAGGGTGGCGCGGGCAGCGTCGAAGTCGTGGGCACCGAAGGCTTGGGCGGTAAGCCCCGTGGTGCCCATGCGCAGGAAGTTGCAGCCGAAGTAGAGGGTGTTGAAGATGAGCGCGCCGACCGCGATCGCGCCCAGGAAATGCGGCTCGGGCAGATGACCGATCACCGCCGTATCCACCGCGCCGAGCAGCGGCACCGACAGGTTGGAGACGACCATCGGCCAGGCCAGCCGCCAGACCCGGCGATGCCAGGCCCACTCGCGAATCAACGGAGACCGCCGCATCCGACCCCTATCCCGGCGGGCAGGCAGCCACGCGGCACCTGACGGTCAGCGATTCGTGGCCGGCTTGGTGCGCGGATCGTCGAACACGAAGAGCCTGCGGGGCAATCTGATATTGGTCTCGATATCGTGCAGGGCGACAGTGGTCACCAGCCCCTGGGCGTCGATCACCCGCCACCTGACCAGCCTGAGCGGGTCGGTGGCCAGGACCAGGGTCAGGCTTCCGCCCCGGGGGTCGCCCTCGTGCACCACGGTGATCTCGATGCGCCCGTCTCGCTCAGCGAACGCCGTGACCTCCAGGTCCTCGCCGAAGCGCGTCACCTCCCTCGTGAGCGCGCCGAGGGGAGTCTCGTAAATGAACCAGTCGTTGACTTGGCCCAGCTCCATGTCGTGGTAGTGAATCCAGAGGCCGTCGCCCACGATGAGCACCGGCACCGGCGGCGCGTACTCCACGCGGAGCAGACCGGGCCTGCGCATGTAGATGACCCCCTCGGCGGGCTCGCCGTCGGGCCCGACCTGCTTGAAGTCCGCCTTCAGGGTCTGGAGCCCGTTGAGATACTGCTCGACGGCGGCAAGCGATTCCTGCGCCGCCTCGTCGAGGGCGAGGGCGCCAGAGTCCTGGGCCTCCGCCGGTTGGCCTGCGGCGAACCACACGGCGAGCACGGGTGCCAGGCAGAGGAGCGCGGCAGCGCGGATCAGCTTCGGCATGATGTATGGAATGTAAGGTGCGCGGGCCGCGCGAACAATCACAGGTGCTTGAGGGCCTATCCGCCCGAGTGGTCGGAGACCAGGACCTCGCGCTTGCCGACATGGTTGGCCTGGCTGACCACCCCTTCGCTCTCCATCCGCTCGATGATGCGGGCGGCGCGGTTGTAGCCGATCTGCAGATGGCGCTGAACGAAGCTGGTGGACGCCTTTCGCTCGGCAGCGACGAGCGCCACGGCCCGGTCGTACAGCGGATCCTGCTCCGTGTCCTCGTCGATCCCGGCGCCGGCGGTTTCCGGCTCCTCGGTGATGCCTTCGATGTAGTCGGGCTGCCCGGAGGCGCGCAGGAAGTCGGTCACGCGCTCGACCTCGGCGTCGCTGACGAAGGGCCCGTGCACCCGCATCACGCGCCCGCCGGCCCCGAGATAGAGCATGTCGCCCTGCCCCAGCAGCTGCTCGGCGCCGGCCTCTCCCAGGATCGTGCGGCTGTCGATCTTCGATGTGACCTGGAAGCTGATGCGCGTCGGGAAGTTGGCCTTGATGGTGCCCGTGATGACGTCGACCGAGGGCCGCTGCGTGGCCATGATCAGGTGGATGCCGGCAGCCCGCGCCATCTGCGCCAGCCGCTGCACCGCGCCCTCGATATCCTTGCCGGCGACGAGCATGAGATCGGCCATCTCGTCCACGACGACGACGATGAACGGCATCGGCGTGAGGTCGATCTCGAATTCCTCGTGGATCGGCGCGCCGGTCTCGGCGTCCATGCCGACATTGACCCGCCAGGTGAGCTGCTCGCCCTTCGTGCGAGCTTCGGCGAGCCGCTTGTTGTAGCCGGAGATATTGCGCACCCCGAGCTTCGACATCGCCTTGTAGCGGGTCTCCATCTCCCGCACCGTCCACTTCAGCGCGACGACCGCCTTCGCGGGCTCGGTCACCACCGGCGTGAGCAGGTGCGGAATGTCGTCGTAAACCGAAAGCTCGAGCATCTTGGGGTCGATCAAGATCAGCTTGCACTGGTCCGGCGGCAGCCGATAGAGGAGCGACAGGATCATGCTGTTGATGGCGACCGACTTGCCCGAGCCGGTTGTGCCGGCAACCAGCAGGTGGGGCATGCGGGTAAGGTCGGCGACCACCGGGTTGCCGCCGATGTCCTTGCCGAGCGCCAACGTAAGGCTGGGTCCCGTGTTCTCGAAGCTGGCGCTCGCCAGCAGCTCCCGCAGCAGCACCGTCTCGCGCTCGCTGTTGGGGAGCTCGATGCCGATGACGCTCCGCCCAGGGATCGTGGCGGCACGCACCGAGATCGCGCTCATCGAGCGCGCGATGTCGTCAACCAGCCCGATCACCCGCGAGGTGCGTGTGCCCGGCTGTGGCTCCAGCTCGTAGAGGGTGACCACCGGCCCCGGCCTCACCTGCGTGATCTCGCCGAAGACCCGGAAGTCCTCGAGCACGGAGACCAGCATTTCCGCGTTCTGCCGCAACGCCTCGTCGCTGACGCTCCGTCCCGCACCGGCGCCTTCCGCATCGGCCAGCAGCGCAAGCGCAGGCAGCGCGTATTCGCCGCTTTCCTCCAGGCCGAGGTCGGGCTGACGCTCCTTCCTCTCCCGCTTGCCGGGCTTCACCCTGCGCCTGCGCTTCTCGACGATGGTGGGCTCCGCCAGATTTTCCTCGGCCTCGAACTGGCCCGGCGCCGGGGGCAGCAGGCTCGGCTCGCGCCGCCGTCCGCGCTCCGCCGTCGGCTTGGGCCGTTCGCTGCGACGCAGCCAGCGGGCGCGCGCGGGTTCCTCGCCATCGGCGTCGGGATCCTCCTGCTCGACCCGTTCGCCGTCTCTGACTTGCCCCGAGCGGGCGAGCCAGACGACGCCGAGAAGGGCATTGCGCAGGAGCCAGTAGAGGCTCCGCAACAGCACGCGCCATTCCCGCCAGGGCACGCCGAGCGCGACCACCAGCGCGAGCGCGGCAGCGATCAGCAAGACCGCGCCGACACCGGCGGTGGCGATCCCGGCGCTGCCGAGACCGAGGCTGCCGAGCTGGGTCAGAAGAATGCCGCCCGCCGCCCCGCCGGCGCCCGCCGCAGCGGGCCAGTCGGCCACACCCAGGGACGCGCAGCCGACGGCGGTGAGCAGAACCGATAGCGGCGCCAGCGCGAAGCGGAGCAGGCGGCGCGAGAGGCCGCGGTGGCTGAGGAAAGCCCAGGCCCAGGCAGCGAGGATCAGGGGTAGCAGGCCGGCGGCAATGCCGAGCCACTGCAGCAGAAGGTCCGCACCGTAGGCGCCGGGCAGGCCGATGAGATTGGCCGGCGCGGCGCCATTCGCGCTGTTGAAGGAGGGGTCGGCCGCCGAATAGGTGGCCAGCGACGCGCCGACGACGACGGCGAGGCCGCAGAGCGCAAGCCCGGCGAACTCGCTCAGGCGGCGGGCCAAGAACGTTCCTGAGCCTGAAGGCAGGAGCGGCGTGCGTGCGCCGCGTGCGGTGCTGGCTACCAACTGCAACCCCGACGTGCGTGCTCTATCGAATCGAACACCTCTTATGTTACAGAGGGTTATATAGCTTGGCTACGGAGAAATCAAAGCTCCGAAATTGGATCAAAACAAGTACATCCGATCCCGCCCTGAAATCGTAGCCCCGCGGCGGCATTGGAGCTGCCGACTCCACCGGCCGATGGACAGCAACGCCTTACACACAGGACTTGCTTGTCGAGGGCGGGCGGGCGAGCGCGTTCGTGCGCTCCAGGTGCTTGAGCGCCTCGCGCCGGCTCAAGTCCGACAGCCCTGGATGCGCGTCGACGAACGCCGTCACCCAGCCCGGATCGGTCTTGGAATACTCCCGCAGCGCCCAGCCGATGCCCTTGCGCAGAAAGAACTCCGCCTCGCCGATGGAGGGCCGTATCGTGTCGGCCAGCAACGTCGTGTCCGTCGCTCCCTTGGCCTTGAGCTGGGCCAGTATCGCGGTCCGCCGCTTCCAGACGTCGTCGTCCCTCGCCCATTCGCGCAGCACGGCCTTCGTCGGGCGGGGGTGGGCTGCGAGCATGGTCCCTACCCCTCTTCCGGCGATCGCATCCACGTAGTCCCACCAGGCGCCGGTGACCACCAATTCCTCGATCAGGGGCAGTCTCGCCGGCTCCAGCCAGCGTACGTAGGGCTGGAAGAGCAGGAGCTCGATCGCCGCGTAGCGTTCCTCGCGGCGGGCGGCGTGGCGCCACAGGTCGAGAATCGCCCTCTCCCAGGCGCCGGCGTCCGCCAGCGGGTGGGACCTGAATACGGTTTGGGCGATGCGCCGGCACTGCGGGACGCCCACGCCGAAGAACGGCATCTCGGACTTCATGTAAGCCTGTTGCTGCGGTGCTCTCGCCGGGTCGGCGGCTTCGCGCAGCGCGGCGATGACGGACCTGCGAACGGTCATCGCCCGGCCAGGCCGGCCCGGTCGCGCCACTGGAACCGTCATCGTCATCGTTCCTTCCTGGCTCTTTGCGCGGGCGCTGACCGCCCACTCGAATGAACGTTCGAAGCAGCGCTCCACGTCGTCGCAGGAGCCGACATGAAACACGAGGACTCTCCCGATCCCAACAGGTCCCGTCTTCGACTCCGATCAACTCCGCTTGTGGACCGGACCCCTAAGGTCGGACAAGCGGATTGAATTGATTTGACCGGTGCGCCGAGGCGACATTCCATGCCTTCCATGCGCTCCCTCGTCATCGCGCTCGGCATCGTGCTGATGCTGGCGGCGACCGCCGGCGACGCCCGGGCGGAGATCACCGACCGCGCCGTCACCCGGGCGTTCCTGACCCTGCTCGCAGGCGACGCGGGCGACACGGCGCGCGCCGCCGAGCTGATCGAGACGCACTGGGAGCCCTCATTCCTGCCGATGGCCCTCGAGGTGATCCGCCTCACCCGCAGTCCGCAGGTCTCCGGCGCCCTGGCGCGAATCATGGAGCGGCAGGCCGGCGCCGGGTCCGGCCGCGACCTCGACGCCTGGCAACGCGCGATGTGGACCGCGCCCGAGGCGCGGCACCCGCGCTATGGCGCCTTCAAGAGCGCGCTCTACAGCCTCATCGACCCGCGCTTCTCGGCCTACTTCGACACGGCCGGCGAGGCGCTCATCCGGCTCGACGAGATCGTCTGGGGCGGCGTGCGGCAGGATGGCATCCCGCCGCTTCGCAACCCGGCGATGCTGGCCGCCGAAGACGCCGGCTACATCGAGGACGACCACATCGTGTTCGGCATCTCCGTCAACGGCGACGCCCGCGCCTATCCGAAGCGCATCCTCGCCTGGCACGAGATGTTCGTCGACACCGTCGGCGGCGTGCCGGTCGCAGGCGTGTACTGCACGCTCTGCGGCACCGTGATCCTCTACCGCACCGAGCACGACGGCGTCCGTCACCGGCTCGGCACCAGCGGCTTCCTCTACCGTTCCAACAAGCTCATGTACGACGAGGCCACACAGTCGCTCTGGAGCACGATGCGGGGCACGCCGGTCGTCGGGCCGCTCGTGGGCCAGGGCATCGTGCTGGAGCGCGGGAGCGTGGTGACGACCACCTGGGGCGAGTGGCGCAGGCGCCACCCCGGCACCCGCGTGCTCTCGCTCGATACCGGCTACCGGCGCGACTATTCCGAGGGGGCGGCCTACCGCGACTACTTCGCGACCGACGCGCTGATGTTCCAGATCCCGGTCCTCGACTCCCGGCTGAAGAACAAGGACGAGGTGCTCACGCTGCTGCTCGCCCGCCACCCCGAGGCGCCGCTCGCCATCTCGGCCGCGTTCCTCTCCCGGACCCCGGTTCATCACGATGCGATCGAAGGCACGGCGCTGGTGGTGCTCACCGATCCGTCGGGCGCGAACCGCGCCTATGCGAGCGAGGACGTGACGTTCACCCGCTACGACGGCGACCGGCGCGTCGAGGACGCATCCGGCATGGTCTGGACCATGGACGAGCACGCGCTCACCGCCGAGGACGGCCATGTGCTCCGCCGCCTCCCGGCGCAGCGGGCGTTCTGGTTCGGCTGGCACGCCGCGTTCCCCAACACCCGGCTGGTACAGTAGCGCGCGCCCGATTCGACGGACACGCAGCGGGCGGCGGACGCGGCCCGCCGCGAATGCGGCGCTCCCGACGTTGCCCCGGCGGGCGAGGCGCACTAGCGTCTGCGCGCCGACCGGGGCCCGCGGGGCGAATGCGGTGCCCGGCTTCGGCGCGAGTGGATCGAGAGAAAGAGGACGGAGATCGGTCAATGGAGAAGCTACGGGTTGGCGTGATCGGCGTCGGCTGGTTCGGAACGGTGCATTGCCGGGTCATCGCCGGCCACCCCGAGCTGGAGCTTGCGGCAATTTGCGATGCGTCGGAGGCGCGCCTGGCGGAGATGGCGCGGGAGCACGGCGTGGCGCGCACCTGCACGGACTACCGCGAGCTCGTCGACGATCCGGCGATCGATGCGCTGGCCGTCGTGACACCCTGGGACCATCACGCCGAGCCCACGCTCGCAGCATTGGCGGCCGGCAAGCACGTCCTGGTCGAAAAGCCGATGGCGTCGTCGGTGGAGGATTGCCGGCGCATGTGCGATGCCGCGCGCGCGGCGAAGGCCTTCCTGATGGTGGGTCACGTCTGCCGCTTCAACCCGCGCTACATCTCGGCCAAGCGCGAGATCGACGCGGGCCGCATCGGCAAGGTGGTGGCGATCAATGCGCGCCGCAACGTGCCGGCGCGGTGGGTCATCGAGCAGCTCGCGAGCATCGGCCCCATCCTGCACACGTGCTCCCACGACACGGACATGATGCGCTGGCTCGCCGGCTCGCACGTTGTGAGCACCTACGCGCAGACGGTCAACACGCTGGGGCAGGCGTACGACGATCTGTCTCACGTGATGTATCGCTTCGAAAGCGGCGCGACCGCGATGTACGAGGGCGCCTGGTGCATGCCCGACACCTCGCCCTTCGAGCTCGACGAGCGCATGTCGGTGATCGGCACCGAAGGCTTCATCCAGATTCAGGACACCTTCCCCAACATTGGCGTCGCCTCGAAAGAGGGCTTCCTGAGCCCCGACACGACCTACTGGCCTGAGCTGCACGGCGTCACGGGCGGCGCGCTGCGGGACGAATGGTCCTACTTCGCCCGCTGCATCGCAGACGGCACGCCGCCTTCGGTCATCAGGCCGGAGGAGGCGATGGAGGTCGTGCGGACCGTGCTCGCCGCGCACGAATCGGCGACCACCGGCAAGGTGGTGGCGGTCGCCTGACGCGGTGACCCGGAAGCCTTAATTTCAAGCGGCCTATACCGGTCTATACCGGCCTATAATGGCACATAGTGGCACATAGTGGTCCAAAATGGCCCAAGGGAAGCGGCACATAGTGGCCCATTCCGGCCCATAGCGGTTCAAAGCGACCACTGGGCGAAGCGACGCGCGTAGCGCCGGCGCCGCTCCCGGCCGCGCGAGAGCCTGCCGGGCGAGAATTTCCCCCTCCCGTCTCCTTCGACCGCGCTCGCTCCGGGCCACCCGGACACGCGCAACCTTCCGTCCGCCACATGGCGCGACGATCGCACGATCGCCCGCCCCGCTGCACCGCACCATGGTCCGGGGAACCGGGGTGCGCCGGAGCGTGCCGCGCGTCCTAGGGCTCGGCCGGCGCTACCGGCTGGCGCCGGGCCGCGTGGATCAGGAGCGCAACGCCCGCCAGCATCAGGACGGCGGCGGCCCAGACGTACGCGCTGTGGCGCTCGCTGAAGAAGAGGATGCCCCAGCCGAGGCCCGCCACCACGACCACGTAGTTGAACTGCGAGAAGAACACCGGGCCGGCCGCGCGGACGATGATGAGGAACGTGATGTACATGGTGATGGTGACGCCGGCGGCGCCGAGGATCGCGAGGTCCGCGACGGTATCCGGCCCCGGCACCACGTAGGCCTCGCCGAGCCCGATCATCACCGGTGCCAGCATGATCGCCGCCGCCGTCACGATGCCGCTCGCGAACGTCAGCACCGGCGTCTCCGGCGGGTCGATCAGGGCCGCAAGGTTGTTGGTCAGCGCGAAGCAGGCGGGCGCCAGCAGGGCCAGCAGGAACCAGACCACCATGCCGGGCTCCGGCAGCGAGAACGTGGGGATCGTCATCAGCAGGATGCCGCCCACCCCGCACAGCACGCCGATCAGGCTGAGCGCACGGATCCGCTCCAGCCGGAGCGTGAGCGCGATCAGGTAGGTGATCGGGGGCGACAGGATCACCACCATCGAGAGGATGCCCGTCGGCAGCTTCGGCGCGAGCCAGGTCATCAGCGCGACCGGCGCGGCAATGCCGAAGAGCCCCAGCACGAAATAGGCCTTGAGGTGCCGGGCCTCCAGCCGCGGGAGCGCGCGCCGCCAGGCGGCGAGGATCAGCAGCAGGACCGCGGCGCCGAGGGTCTGCCAGAAGGTGAAGGCGAGCGGCGGCGTTCCGGCATCCACCGCGATCTTGTTCATCGTGAAGATGAGCGGATAGACCGCCCCGATGGTGAACAGCAGGAAGATCGGGAGAGAAAGCGGCCCGCGTCGCCCCATCGGGCTTGAAGATCAGGGAGCTACAGGACTATTGGGCGGCCGCGCCGGCGGTATGTTCGGTTCCCACCAGGAGGCAGTCGTCGCCGAGCGGCTCGACCGGCGTGAAGTCCCGGTGCGCGATGTACTCGGGCCGCTGGAAGCGGCGGATCGCGTTGTCCACCCGGTTGGCCGAGAAATAGACCGCGCGCCGCCCCCAGGGCGACATGTTGGGCGCAGAGCCATGCACCAGGTTGCAGTGGAAAAGCAGCGCAGCGCCAGGCTCGCCCTTGGGCGCGACGATCCCGCCCTCCGCCACCAGCGTCTCGATGGTCTCGTTGTCGATGGTCCAGAGCGGGTAGCTCGTGGTCTCGAGGTCGTGCCCGGCCTCGATCCGCCCGCGCCGGTGGGAGCGGGGGATGAACATCAGCGGGCCGTTGAACTCGTTCACCGGGTCGAGGTAGACGGCGAGGTTCATGGCATGGGGCTCCGGCATCAGGTCGTCGCGCGACCACGTGCCGTAGTCCTGGTGCCACTGCCACACGTCGCCGTCGAAGGCGGCCTTGGCGTTCACCTTGAACTGGTGAATGTAGACGGGCCCGCCGAGGACCTGCATCGCGGGCTCCACCAGGCGCGGATGGCGGGAGAGCCGCCAGTAGATGTCGCTGTAGGTGTGAACGCCGAAGGCGGTGCGCACGGCGCCGCTCAGCTCGCGCACGATCTCGGGCCCCGTGCGGGCGAAGATCGCCGGCAGCGCCGCGCGAAGCACCGCGGTCTCCTCGGCCGAGAAGAGATCCGACAGAAAGAGAAAACCCTCGCGGTCCAGGGTCTCGTGCTGTTCGGCCGTGAGCTTCATGGGCCGCTCCCCTCTGCGCCTCTTGCGCAAATTGCGCCCAGAGCGGCGGTTGCGTCAAGACGCCGGATCGGTTGCGCCGTCCCTCGGAGCGGACGGTCGGTTGACCAGAAAGAGCCCGGCCAGCATGAGGACGAGCGCGAGCCAGATCCAGTGGCTGTGGCTCTCGCCGAAGAAGAGAACGCCCCAGCCGATGCCGGTCAGCGGGATCATGAAGTTGACGGTGGTGAAGAATACGGGACCTGCCAGGCGGATGATCTCGACCATCAGGTAGAAGACGAGCGCCATGGTCCCCGCAGCGGCGGCCAGCGCCCAGTCGCCGGCCGTCATCGGCCCTTCGAACCACCACCACTGCCCGGTCGCCGCCATCACGACGAACATGAAGAGCGCTCCCGTGGTAAGCACGCCGCCGGCCAGCGGCAGCGCGCCGGCGGGCGGCGGCTTGAGCCACGCGATGATCAGCGCGTTCGCGACGTAGAGCACGGGCGCCGCGAAGCTCAGCAGCACCCAGGGCGCCATGTCGGGGGTGGGGAGGCTGGTCTCCGGCGCGACCACCAGCGCGACGCCGCCGACGCCGAGCACCAGCCCCACGGTGCGGATCGCGCGGAATCGGTCCATGCCCAGGAGAGCTGCGGCCGGGTAGGTGAGGATGGGCGTCAGTGTCGCGCCCAGCCCGAGCACGCCTGCCGGCACCTTGGGCGCGACGAAGGCCAGGATCGTATAGGTCATGCCGAAGGAGATCGTGCCGAGCGCGAGGTAGCCCCGCACATGCTCCCACGAGAGTCCGGGCAGCGTGCGGAACGCCGCCCCGAGCCCCAGCAGGATGAGCGCGGCGCCGGTGCCCATCCAGAAGACGTAGGGGATGAAGGGGATGCCGTCGGTGGTCGCGAGCCGGTTGAGCGAATAGAGGATGCCCCAGCCGAGCGCCGAGACCACCAGCAGGGCCGCCGGCCAGATGAGCGCGTTGGCGCCGCTGCGCGCTGCGGGCTCCGTCACGCGCGACCCTTCGGCGCTACAGCGTCATGCCGAGGGTGCGGCCCTCGTAGAAGGCCATGCTCGCGGTGCGCGCCGCCACCATGTCGCCGACGGTGTGGACCTCGATATCGTCATCCGCCAATTCGCGGGCGAGCACGTCGTCGACGGTGTTCGTGGTCGCCAGCACCAGGCTGTCGAACGCCAGCTCCTCCGTCTCGCCCGTGTAGAGGTTCGCGATCGTGGCCGTGCTCCCCGCCCAGCGCGTGAGCGCGTGGCTGCAGATCACCGTGACGCCCAGCTTCGCGAAGCGCTCGCGCGTGCTCGGGCCGAGATGGGAGCCGTCGAGCGCCTCGGCAGCCTTGTCGGATGCGGTGACGACGGTGACGTCGTGGCCGCGCTCGGCGAGGTGCAGCGCGGTGCCGGAGGCGGGCCACCAGCCGTTGATGTCGTCGAGGAGGAGGACGCGCTTGCCGGGCCGGGCGGTGCCTTCGAGCACGTCGTTGGCGGTGTGCACATTCTCCTGCTCCGCGCCCGGCAGCGCATCGACGTGGGGGAGCGCGCGCTGGAACCCGGTCCGTGTCGGCCGGGACCCGGTGGAGAGCACGACCGCGTCGGCGCCGAAGTCCCGAATGGCATCGGCGGTCATCTCCGCGCCCAGCTCCACCCGGACCTGCAGCTTCTCGAGCTGTGTGCGATACCAGCCGAGCAGCTCGCCGATCTCGTCCCGCTCCGGCTGCGCTGCGGCGAGGCGGAACTGCCCGCCGAGGTCCGGCGCCTTCTCCACCAGCGTCACCCTGTGCCCGCGCTCCGCCGCGATGCGCGCGGTCTCCAGCCCGGCCGGGCCGCCGCCCACCACCAGCACATGGCGCGGGCTCGCGGCCGGCGGCGCGGCGTCGCCGTCCCACGCGTGCTCGCGGCCGACGGAGGGATTGACGAGGCAGGAGATGTGGTAGTCCCGCATGCGCCGCCCGATACAGAGCTGGTTGCAGGAGATGCACGGCCGGATGTCCTCGGGCCGGCCCCCGCGCGCCTTGTTGGCGAGGTGCGGATCGGCGATCTGCCCGCGCACGATGGAGACGAGATCGCAGAGCCCGCCCGCGATGGCGGCCTCTGCGCGCTCGGGCGTCTTGACCCGCGCTTCGGCCGTGACCAGCGCGTGCCTGACGACCTGCTTGATGGCGGCGGCATCGCCCGTGCCGAGCGGCGTCGCGTGGTGGAAGCCCGGCACGATGGTCGTGAACTTGTTGATGTAGCTGCCGGTGCCGCAGGAGAAGTAGTCCGCGAGGCCGCGCTCGTCGAGCCAGGCGAAGATCTCCTGCTTGTCGGCCGTGGTGAGGCCGCCGGGGTAGGGCTCCGCGCCGGAGACGGTCATGCCGACGATGAAGTCCGGCCCGCAGGCCTTGCGAATGCCGTCCGCGATCTCGGTCACGAAGCGCAGCCGGTTCTCCAGACTGCCGCCCCAGGCGTCGTCGCGCCGGTTGGTGAGCGGCGACCAGAACTGGTCGATCAGGCAGGAATAGCCGGCGAAGAGGTCGACGCCGTCGAAGCCGCCCTTCTGGTCGCGCACCGCCTGGTCGATGAACGCCTGGATCAGCTCGCGAATCTCGGGCTCGCTCATCGTGTGGCTGCCCCAGGGGTCGTGATGACTCACCTGCCCGGAGGGCGACCAGTAGGGGGCCCAGGAGTTGTCCTGATCGCCGTGGGCGCCCACGTGATAGATCTGGTGGCACATGACGGTGCCGTGGCCGTGGCATTCGTCGGTAATCCTACGGAAGTGGGGAATCACGGCGTCGTCGGCCATGAAGTTGCCGCGCGTGAGCACCGCCGTCTGGTGCGGCGGCGTCGGCTCGGCCACGATCATTCCGGCGCCGCCCCGGGCCCGCTCGCGGTAGTAGCCGAAGTGCCGCTCGGCCGGCAGCCCGCCTTCCGCCATGTTCGCGGTATGCGCGCCGAACACGATGCGGCACTTGAGCGTGTGCCCCGCCAGGCGCGCCGGCGTGAACAGGTTGGGGAAGCGTTCGGGCTGCGTCATTGCGTTCACCGTTGCGGCTTCGCCCGCGAGCCGGCGCCAGGCCCCGCCCGCGGCAGCGCCGGCAACGATAGCACCATCCGTGCCCGCAGGTTTTCGTGGACATCGCCGCGCCGTCGTGACATCAGGCACGCACCATGCAGTGCGAGAGCGTGAGCTTCTACAGCGAGGGCGTCCGGCTTGCGGGCGATCTCTACCGGCCCGCCGGCGCCGGGCCTGACGACGCGCGCGCCGGCATCGTGCTTTGCCACGGCTACACCGGGGTGAAGAGCCTCTACCTGCCCGACAACGCGCGGGTACTGACGGAGGCGGGCTACGTGGTGCTGACCTTCGACTACAAGGGCTGGGGGGCAAGCGAGGGGCCGCGCACCCGGCTCGCGCCCTTCAGCCGCGTCGCCGACACGCTGGCGGCGCTGACCTTTCTCGGGACCCGGCCGGGTGTCGACCCGGCGCACCTCGGCCTCTACGGCACCAGCTACGGCGGGGCCACGGTGATATGGGCGGCGGCGCTGGATGCGCGGGTGCGCTGCGTGGTGAGCGTGGTCGGCATCGGCGACGGCCGCCGCTGGATGCGGAGCGTGCGCCGCCCGGACGAGTGGCACGACCTGCTCGCCCGCGCGCAGGAGGATCGGGAGCAAGCCGTCGTCAGCGGCGAATCCGCGATGGCCGAGCGCGATGAAATCCTGCTGCAGGATCGCGCGTCCGCCGAACTCTCGGCGGCGGCGCGGGCCAACAACCCCGACGCCGTCTCCGCCGTGCCGGCCTCCTTCATCGACGAGACGCTCTCCTTCCACGCCGACTGGGTGGTGGGAAAGATCGCCCCGCGCCCGCTGCTCCTCATCACCACCGAGGACGACCGCCTGGTGCCGCCCGAGGAGTCCCAATCCCTCTACGATCACGCGGGAGAGCCGAAAAGGCTCGTGGTCCTCAAGGGTTACGGTCACTACGACGTCTATGCGGAGCCTGCCTTCGGAGAGGTGATGGCGGCGACGCTCGCGTGGTACCGGGCGCACCTCCCGCCACAGGCGCTGGACGCCCCGTCGGCCTGAGCCCATGACCCGGCCTGTAACGATCACGCTCGCGCCAGGGGGCGAGAGCTTCACCTGCGGCCCCGGCGAGACCATCCTGCGCGCCGGCCTCGCGGCAGGCTTCGCCATGCCCTACGAGTGCGCGAGCGGAAGCTGCAGCTCATGCAAAGGGCGGCTCCAGGAGGGGACGGTGGACTCGCTCTGGGCGGACGCGACCGGGCTCTCCGAGCGCGACCGGCGCAAGGGCGACCGCATCCTCTGCTGCCAGGCGCTGCCCGAGGGCGATTGCACGGTCCAGGTGCGCCTGGGCCAGGTGGAGGGCGCGCGGGAGGAGCCCGCGCCGTCACCCTTCACGGCGACCGTCGAGACCTTCGAGCGGCTCGTGCCGGGCGTCATCGCCTTCGACTGCCGGCCGGTGCGGCCCGTGCCCTTCCTCCCCGGCCAGTTCGTGCTGCTTCAAGTGCCGGGCGGCGAGCGCCGTGCCTTCTCGATGGCCAACACCGAGGCGGAAACGCTGGCGTTCATCGTGAAGGAGAAGCCGGGCGGCCACGCCTCGCGCTACCTCTTCGAGGAACTCGCCGCGGGCGACACGGTGAACCTGGAGGGGCCCTACGGCCGGGCCTATCTGCGCACGCCGCCGGAGCGCGAGATCGTCTGCGTCGCAGGCGGCTCCGGGCTCGCACCGATGCTCTCGGTCGTACGCGCCGCCATCGCCGAGCCCGATGCCCCGCCGGTGCGCCTCTTCTTCGGCGTCAACAGCGCGGATGAGCTTTTCATGGCCGACGAGATGCGGGCGCTCGCCGCGCGGCACGACCGGCTCTCGCTCACGCTCGCGGTCCGGGACGGCGCTCCGGGGGCGGCCACCGGCCTCGTCGGCGACGTCGCGCTGGCGGCGATGGAGGGGCTCGCCGAATGCGACTTCTACATGGCCGGGCCGCCGGGGCTGATCGACGCGATCCTCCGGCCCGTCATGCGGAGCGGCAAGGTCCGCCCCGAACGCATCTTTTTCGACCGCTTCTACTAGAGCGATTTCCGACCCGACGGAATCGTAGCGGGTTGCGCACGTTCGCGTCCCCGCTTGCCGAACGGCCGAAAAGAATCCCCCACCTCACCCCGACCCTCTCCTCCCCGGCGGGGAGGAGAGGGAGAAAAGGCTGGCGCCGCCTCGTTCCCCCTCCTCCTGGGAGGAGGGGGACAGGGGGAGGTGGGTTCGTTCGGGCCGTCGTGATCCCGTCAGGTCGAAAAACGCTCTAGAACGCGGGGGTGCGGACCCAGGGTTCCGGCTCGGCCGGGCCTGGATCGGTCACGACGAGGGGCAGGACCCGGCTGCGCTGGGGTTCCGGCCAGGTATCGAGGCGGAGCGAGCGGTCGGGATCGAAATCGGTATCGATCCCCTCGCGCTCGTAGACGTGCCAGATGCGGGCCCGGAGCGAGGCCGGCAGGTCTTCGTACCCCGGATGCCACCAGAGCGTGATGTTCGTGCGCTCGCGCTCCGAGCGATTGGGGTGAGCGCCGTGGATCAGCCGCGCGTCCACCACGACGACATCGCCCGCCGTCACCGGCACGTCGACCTCGTCCGGGTGCGCGACGAACGCGGCATCGTCGGGGTTCTTCACCTCCGCGAGCTTGGGATCGTGGGCATCGACGAGGTCGTGCAGCGGGTGCGGCCGCCGATGGGTGCCGGGGATCAGCCTGAGGCAGCCGTTCTCGCGCGTCGTGTCGGTCATGTAGAGGAAGAGCGCGACCTGGGCGATGCGGTCGCCGCGCGAGATCGGGTGCTGCCAGCCCCACCAGTCCTGGTGCCAGAAGAGCGCCGGCCCGCCCGGCGGCTTGCTGATGACGTAGCCCGACGAGAAGAGGGTGCCGTGGAGGCCGAGCCGCCCGAACATCTCCTGAAAGCCGACATGGGCGATGAGCGGCGCGAAGGAGGGGTGGTCCGCGACGGGGACGAGGCTCCCCTGCGAACGCCATTGCGTGCGGTGATCCGCGCCGATGGTCCCGAGCGCTGCCTCTGCCGCATCTCTGGTCGCTTGCAGCGCGACGGGGTCGAGCACGCCCGGCACGTGGCAGAAGCCGTCGGCGACGAGCTGCCGCCGGGCTGCCGCGCCGTCCCAGCCTGCCCGGCGCGTGTCCACCGCGTCCACCGTGCCGCTCATGCCGGCGATCTCATGCAACCGCAACCACAGCGGGGCCGTCGCTCAGCGGTCCGCCCCAAGCTCCCGCTCGACCAGCGTGGCCCAGTAGCTCGCCCCGATGGGCAGGATCTCGTCGTTGAAGTCGTAGCCGGGGTTGTGCAGGAAGCACCCGCCGGGGCCCGTGCCGTTGCCGATCCAGATGTAGCTTCCGGGCCGGGCCTGGAGCATGTAGGCGAAATCCTCCGAGCCCATGCAGGGCGCGAGATCCCGGTGCACGCGTTCGGCCCCCACCACGGCGGCGGCGGCGGCCTCGGCGCGGTCGGTCTCTTCCGCCGTATTGACCGTGGCGGGGAAGCGGCCCTCCACCTTGACCGTTGCCGTGACGCCGAAGGAGGCGGCCGTGCTCTCCGCGATCCGCTGGATGTTGGCGGCGATCAGGTCCCTCACGTGCGCCTTGAAGGTGCGAACGGTGCCGGCGAGCGCGACCGACTGCGGGATGACGTTGAAGGCGTCGCCGCCGTGGATCATCGTCACGCTGACGACGCCCGCCTCCAGCGGGTCCACGTTGCGGGCCACGATCGATTGCAGGCCGGTGACGATCTGCGCCGCCGCCACCACGGGATCGAGGCCGAGGTGGGGCATGGCGCCGTGGGCGCCGGTGCCATCCACCGTGATCTCGAACTCGTCGCAGGCCGCCATCATGGGCCCGGTGCGGACGGCGATCTCGCCGGGCGCCATGCCCGGCCAGTTGTGCATGCCGTAGACGGCGGTGGCCGGGAACCGCTCGAACAATCCTTCCTTCACCATGGCCTCGCCGCCGCCCAGCCCCTCCTCCGCGGGCTGGAAGACGAAATACACCGTGCCAGCGAAGTTCCGGGTCTCGGCCAGGTACCGCGCGGCCCCCAGCAGCATCGTCGTGTGTCCGTCGTGGCCGCAGGCGTGCATGGTGCCGTCGTTGGTCGAGCGGTAATCGACGCCGTCGTTCCCCTCCAGGATCGGCAGCGCGTCCATGTCCGCGCGGAGCGCGATGGCGCCCTCGCCCGGCGCGCCTTCCAGGGTGCCGACCACGCCGGTCTTCGCGAGCCCGCGATGCACCTGGATTCCGAAGGACTCGAGCTTCTCCGCCACCACGGCGGCGGTGCGCTCCTCCTCGAAACCCAGCTCCGGGTGAGCGTGAATGTCGCGCCGCCACGCGGTCATCTCGTCGTGGATCGCGGCGATACGGTTGATGACGGGCATGGCGGCTGGCTCCCCGTTCGGGCTCGTGGATCAAGGGCAGAGGCGGCCCGCCAGTGCGCCTCGGCGCGCGGACCGGCCGCCCCGGTGGCGTGGCGCCGTTCGGGCGCTACTCGGCGGCCTCGGCCGGGACCGGTCGGTTCATGCCGATCTCGGCGATCCGCTCCTGCGTGTAGACCTGGTGCCACATCTCGTAGGAGAACTCGGAGCGGAGCCGCTGCGCCTTCGGGTTGATGGCGAGGTTCACGGTCTCGCCGCCGAGGACGATCTCGCGGATGCGGCTGCGGTCCTGAAGCTGGGTGATGTCGGCGAGCGGATCGCCGTCGAAGACCAGGATGTCGGCGAGCCGGCCCTGCTCCAGCGCGCCCACCTGGCCGGATTCGCGCACGAAGGTGCCGTTGTTGACCGTGGCGCAGCGCAGCGCGTCCGCCGCCGAGATGCCGAGATAGGTCACCATGTGCTCCAGCTCGCGGGCGTGCCATTCGCCGTAGGGCGTCACCGCGAAGCCGGAATCGGTGCCGGAGAGGAAGGTCACGCCCGCGTCACGGGCCTTCGCCAGCGAGCGCTGGGCCGCCTCGATCTCGCGCTTGTGCGCGTCGGGGAAGCCCGGGTAGCAGCCGTCGCCCGGCCTGGTGAAGTCGATGTCGTTCACCACGAGGCTGAAGGTCGGGCAGATCAGGCAGCCGTTCTCGACCACGGCCTCGAGGCCCTCGTCGTCCATCCAGGCGGCGTGCAGGATGACGTCGACGCCGGCGCGGGCGGAGTAGAGCACGGCTTCCGCGCCCCGCGCATGCACCACCACCTTCTTGCCGAGCCGGTGGGCCTCGGCCACCATCGCCGTCGTCTCTTCCTGGTTGTAGCCGGCCACGAGCACGCTGGTCATCGGGTTCATCGAATCGCCGTCCATGGCGATCTTGATGAAGTCCACGCCGTCCTTGACCATGGTGCGGATCTCCGCGATCCCCTCGTTCGCATCGCGGGCGAGCACGCCGATGGAGGTCTCGGGCACGCCGACCCAGCTCGGATACCAGTCGGAGAGCCCCTGCCGGTTGGTGATCTGGCGCCCGGAGCAAGTGATGCGGGGGCCCGTGAAGAGGCCCGCGTCGATGGCGTCGCGGATCGACGGTGTGACGCGGCCACTCGTAGTGGGATCCGCCATCGAGGTGAAGCCCGCGGCCAGCACCCGCTGGGCCGCCTCCAGCCCGCGCAGCGCGCGAAACTCGACCGGCGCGTAGAGGTCGATGTCCTCTTCCGTCTTGGCGTTGCCGTAGGAGAGATGGACGTGGACGTCGATCAGACCGGGCATCACGAAATGGCCGGAGTGATCGACCACCTCGTCTTCCGGCGCCGCCACGGGCGCGCCCGCGCTCGGCCCCACATAGGCGATCCGCTCGCCCTCGGTCACCACCGTCTGGTCGCGCTCCGCACCGTCGCCCAAGCCGGTGAAGAGCCGACCGCATCGAATATGTCTACGCATCGCCCGCTCCATTGTTCATTCGGCACGCTGAAACCGCCGCTAGGGCCCGGAGACCCGCAACGTCCGGGTCGCTCCCGCCCGGCATCAGCCGAACAGCATCTGCGCCGCAGCCAGCAGTTTATCAGGATGTTCGAGGGCCGGCGAATGCCCGCACGCGGCGATCACGAAGGTGTCCGCCTTGCGGATGTGGCGGGCCAGCACCCGCGTGTTCTCATCGCAAGGGAAGGGCCGGTCGTCGCGGCCGTGCAGCATCATCACGTCGCACGCGAGAGCAGCCAGCTTCTCCGGCGGGAGCACGGCCTCGTCGATGAAGCGCTGCTTGTCGCCTGCGAACATGCTGCGGAAGTAGGGGCCGTACGCGCCGTCGTGCAGGATCGCCATCCGCGCATCGAGGAAGGCGTCGGTGATGACGGTGGGGTCGTGGACCAGGATCTCCGCCGCCTCCCGCAGCTCCTCGCGCGTCTCGGGAAAGCGCCAGCAGATCTCGGTCTCGCGGTTGACCTTGCCGCGCGCGCCCATGGCGCCGGTGGTCATCACCTTGGTAACGCGTGGATTGTCGATGGCGAGACCCAGCGCGAGGCTGGCCGAGAGCGAATGGCCGATCACGCCCACGTCGCCGGCAGGCAGGAGATCGAGCGCCGCCTGAGCCTGGCGCCGCCAGAGCGGCAGGTCGAAGTAGGGCTCCTGCTCCTTGCGCCCCGAGGCGCCGAAGCCGATCAGATCGGTGGCCAGAATGCGATAGCGCGCGGCCAGGGGCTCCAGCACCAGCCGCCAGTTGCCGATGGTGCCGGCGCCGGGGCCTGAGCCGTGCAGCATCAGGATGGGGAAGCCCTCGCCGCCCTCCCAGATATGAACCCGGTGTCCCTCCACCGTGATGTCGCGTTCGACCAGTGCCATGTCGTCCTCTCGATGATGATCGCCAGACGCGCGGGGAGATCAGGCGCGGAGCCGCTCGTTGGATGGGTCGAGGGGCGAGTTGGGGACGATGCGCGCAGGTCTCCGCTCCCCCAGGATCTCGACCGCGAGACGCCGGCCCCGCACCGCGTGCGCGCGCGCGACGTAGCCGAGCGCCAGGCTCTTGCCCACGGTGTGGCCGTAGGCGCCCGAGGTGGCCCGGCCGATCATGGTCTCGCCGTCGTAGATCGGCTCGTTGCCCCAGGGGTCGGCGTCGTCCGCCTCCACCTCCAGGGTCACGAAGTCCTGCGGAACGCCCGCCTCGCGCTGGGCGACGAGCGCGTCGCGCCCGACGAAGTCGCCCTTCTCCAACGCCACGAAGCGATCCAGCCCCGCCTCGAAGGCCGAGTACTCGATGGTGAGGTCCTGCCCCCACATGCGATACGACTTCTCGATCCGGAGCGAATCCATCGCCCGCATGCCGCACATGGCGAGCCCGTGCGCCTCGCCGGCTTGGACGAGCGCATCGAAGATGCGGTTCTGGTACTCGATCGGGTGGTGCAGCTCCCAGCCGAGCTCGCCCACGAAGTTGACCCGCATGGCGGTGGCCGGCGCCACGCCGATGGCGATGGGTTGTGCCGTGAGCCAGGGGAAGGCCGCGTTGGAGAGGTCGGCGTCGGTCACGGCCGCCAGGATGTCGCGGGAGCGCGGGCCTGCCAGCACCAGCACGCCGTGGGCGGTGGTGATGTTTTCCACGGTAACTCCGTCGCCCGCGACGTGGCGCAGCAGAAAGTCGTGGTCGTAGCGCTCGGCCGCCCCTGAGCTCACCAGGTAGAACGCTTCAGGCCCCTCGCGCATCACCGTGAACTCGGAGCGGACGCCGCCGGTGGCGGTGAGCGCATGGGCGAGCTTGAGGCGGCCCACGGCCTTGGGCAGCCGGTTGGCGAGCACGCGGTCGAGCGCCGCCTCCGCGCCCGGACCCGAGACCCGGAACTTGGAGAAGCTGGTGATGTCGATGAGGCCGGCGCGCTCGCGCACGGCCCGGCACTCGTCGCCCACGGGCCCAAAATAGTTGGTGCGGCGGAAGCTCCAGTCATCGCGCCCCTCCACGCCGTCCAGTGCGAACCAGTTGGGCCGCTCCCAGCCGTAGCGCTGGCCCCAGACGGCGCCCTGGGCCGCGAGGCGCTCGTGGCACGGGCTGGTCTTGGCGGGCCGTGCCGCCGGGCGCTCCTCATCCGGGTAGTGGATGATGAAGACGTGGGCGTAGGCCTCCTCGTTCTTGACCCTGGTGTAGGTCTTGTTGGCGTAGGCGCCGAAGCGGCGGGGGTCGACCGCCAGCATGTCGATGGAGGGCTCGCCGTCCGCGATCCAGCCGGCAAGCTGCCAGCCCGCCCCGCCTGCGGCGGTAATGCCGAAGCTGAAGCCCTCGGCCAGCCAGAAGTTGGGGAGCCCGTAGGCCGGGCCGATGAGGGGGTTGCCGTCGGGCGTGTAGGGGATGGGGCCGTTGACGCAATCCTTGATGCCTGCGCGCCCGAACATGGGCACCCGGTTGATCGCCGCCTCGATGTGCGGTTCCAGCCGGTCCACATCCGGCGGCAGCAGCTCCTGGCCGAAGCCTTCGGGCACGCCGTCCACCGCCCAGGCCGGTGCGTCCTTCTCGTAGGGCCCGAGGATCAGGCCCTGGCGCTCCTCCCGCATGTAGTAGGAGGCATCGCTCTCCCGCAATACCGGCATCTCGGGGAGGCCGGCCTTGTTGCGCTCCTCCAGCTCGGGAATCACATCGGTGACGAGATACTGGTGCTCCACCGGGATCGCCGGCAGGTCGAGGCCCACCATGGCGCCCACCTGCCGCGCCCAGGAACCCGTCGCCGTCACCACGGTCTCGCACCTGATGTCGCCCCGCGTGGTCCTGACCAGCCACTCGCCCGCGCGCGTCCGCTCGATGCCCGTCACCTCGGTGTTGCGGTTGATCTCCGCGCCCTTGTCGCGCGCGCCCTTGGCCAGTGCCTGGGTCACGTCCACAGGCGCCACGTGGCCGTCGTGCGGGTGAAAGAGGGCGCCCACCAGGCCATCCAGGTTGCAGAGCGGCCAGAGCGCCCCGATCTCGTTGGGGCCGATCAGCTCGAAGGGGACGCCGATGGTGTTCGCGGTGCCGCAATAGTTGCGGTACTCGTCCATCCGCTCCTGGTTGGTGGCGAGCCGGAGGTTGCCGGTGCGATGGAAGCTCACCGCCTGGCCGGTCTCCTCCTCAAGTTGCTGGTAGAGGTCGATCGAGTACTTGTGGAGCTGGCCCACGCTGTAGCTCATGTTGAAGAGCGGCAGCAGGCCGGCGGCATGCCAGGTGGAGCCTGCGGTAAGCTCGGTCTTCTCGACCAGCATGACGTCGGACCAGCCGAGCTTTGCCAGATGGTAGAGCACGCTGCAGCCGACGATGCCGCCGCCGATCACCACCACCCGCGCCTGGTCTCTCATGCTCCGGCCCCTTCCCCCGCTGCGCGCCAACCCTCAGGCCGGCGCACCCTATCACGCCGGTGTCTCTGCCGGCAGCACGCAGGCGACGGATCCTGGCGCTTTCGGGAAACCCGATGCGGGGCGGGAATGCCGGGGCACCGCAGGCTTTCTCCGGCCCGGTCCTCTCATTCAGGCCGTGTCCCCGGCGGGAGATGCGGGCTACAGTGGCGCCATGTCAGGGCGTCTCGGCGGCAAGGTCGCATTGATAACGGGCGCAGGCGCGGTCGGCCCCGGCTGGGGCAACGGCCGTGCCACTTCTGTGCTCTTCGCCCGCGAAGGCGCGCGGGTCGTCGCGCTCGACCGCGACACGGCCGCCGCCGAGGCGACGCGGCAGATCATCGAGAGCGAGGGCAACGCCTGCGCCGTCGAGACCGCCGACGTGACCGACAGCGGCCAGATCGAGCGGGTGATCGCCACGGTCCGCGAGCACTGGGGCGCGCTGCACGTTCTTGTCAACAACGTGGGCGGCTCGGTGCCGGGCGGGCCGGTCGAGCTGAGCGAGGAGGATTGGGCCGCGCAGCTCGACTTCAACCTCACCAGCGCGTTCCTCACCACGAAGTGCGTGCTCCCGGTGATGGAGGCGCAGGGCGCGGGCGCCATCGTCAATATTTCCTCGGTGGCCGGGCTCCGCTTCATCGGCAACCACCACGCGGCCTACGCGGCGGCGAAGGCCGGGCTGGTGCAATTCACCAAGGCGGTCGCCGTGCAGTACGCGGCACGCGGTGTGCGGTGCAACTCGATCTCCGTCGGCCTCATGCACACCCCGCTGGTGGAGGCGCGGCTCGCTTCCCAGTACGGCGCAGGCGACCTGGAGGCCCTGGTCGCGAAGCGCCACGCCCAGGTGCCCATGGGCCGCATGGGCTCCGGCTGGGACGTGGCCCACGCGGCGCTCTATCTGGCCTCCGACGATGCCGGGTACGTGACCGCGGCCGATCTGGTCGTGGACGGCGGCCTCACAGCGAAATGCGACTGAGGGCACGGCCCAGACGCCCGTGATCGAAGGGATCGCGCGCCGCGACCGGCTGGTGGTGCTGGCCGGCCTCGTCGTCGCGGCCGCGCTCGCCTGGCTCTATCTCATCGACATGGCCCTCGATATGGGCGGCGACATGGCGGCCGGCAGCGGTGCCATGATGCGGATGCAGCCGTGGAGCCTCAGCCACGGCCTCCTCATGTGGGCCATGTGGGCGGTGATGATGGTGGCGATGATGGTGCCGAGCGCAGCACCCATGATCCTCATCTTCGCCAGGGTGGACCGCTCCAGGGGAGGTGGCCGCGGCTTCACCGCCACCACGCTCTTCACGCTGGGCTACGTGGCGGTCTGGGCAGGGTTCAGCGTGGCGGCGACGGCGATGCAATGGGGGCTGCAGAACGCGGCGCTGCTCTCGCCGATGATGGTCGCCACCAGCACGATCCTGGGCGGCGTCCTCTTCATCGTGGCCGGCGTCTACCAGTGGACGCCGCTCAAGTACGCCTGCCTCAAGCATTGCCGCTCGCCCATGGCCTTTATCATGGGGCACTGGCGGCCGGGCAGGTGGGGCGCCTTTCGCATGGGGCTCGGCCACGGCGCCTTCTGCCTCGGCTGCTGCGGCTTCGTGATGGGGCTGCTCTTCGTCGGCGGAGTGATGAACCTCGCCTGGGTGGCGGCGATTACCGTCTTCGTCGTCGCCGAGAAGCTCGCGCCCAGGGGCGAGTGGGTGGCCCGCGCAGGCGGCGTCGCCATGCTCGCCGCCGGCATCTACCTCCTGGTCGCGCCGTAGGCGCGCTTACCTGGCAGTCATGCCGTAGGCGCGCCTACCGCGCCGTCGTGCCGCCGTCGATGGGGAGCAGGGTGCCGGTCACGAAGCCTGCGGCGTCGGAGGCGAGGTACATCACCGCGTGGGCGATATCCACCGGCTGCCCGACCTTGCCGAGCGGGATGTGCTCCTTGAGCTTCTCGCGGATCTCGGCCGAGGAGAGATCGAGATGCGCCCAGCCCAGGTCGGTCATCGGCGTGTCGATGTCGCCGGGGCAGACCGCGTTGACGCGGATGCCGTCGCGCGCGTGATCCATCGCCATGCACTTGGTCAGCATGGCGATGGCGCCCTTGGTCGCGCTGTAGGCAGGCAGGCGCTCGTAGGCGATGAGCCCGCATTCCGACGACATGTTGATGATCGCCCCACCCTCTCCTTGCGCTTTCATCTGGCGCACGGCGGCGCGCGCCATGAAGAAGCTGCCGCTCACGTTGATGCCGATCAGATGGTCCCAGTCCTCGTCCGGCATCTCGTCGATCGGCCCGTGCATGCAGATGCCGGCATTGTTGAAGAGCACGTCGAGCCGGCCGAAGCGGTCCGCCGTCTCCGCCACCAGCCGGTCGCAATAGGCGGAATCCGCCACGTCGCCGAGGCTGAGGGCGGCGCTGCCGCCGCCGCTCGTGATGGCATCCAGTACCGCGCCGCCGCGCGTGGCATCGCGCCCGTTGAGCATGACGTCGGCGCCGTGGGCGGCGAAGGCCCTGGCGGTGCCCTCGCCGATCCCCGAGGTGGCGCCGGTGACGAGGACCGTTCGGCCGGCGAACGCGTCGTTGGCGAAGACTGAGGTCATGGGAGCCTCCCTGTTGGTGTGTCGCGTCCTTCGAAAGCGCCTTAGCCGGCGAGGATTGGCGGGCGCCGGTCCTTCCAGGGCTTCGCGGCCTCCAGTTGGCCAGCGAGGCGGAAGAGGGTGCGCTCGTCGCACTCGCGGCCGACGAGCTGCACGCCCACCGGCAGGCCGTCGGCCGTCACGTGCAGCGGCAGCGACATGCCGGGCAGGCCGGAGGCATTGAAGGGCGCCGTGAACACCGCATCCGGCCCCATCAGCTCGGCGTTGTAGCGGTCGATGTCGCTCATGCTCATGGGATAGTGGCCGTGGGGGCGGGCGGGGTGGCCGATCACCGGCATCAGGTGCACGTCGCAGTCCGCCATGCTCGCGATCAGGTCGCGGCTGATGAGCTTGATTTCGTTCACGTCACGGTAGTGCTGCGGCCCGTCGATGGCCTTGCCCTTCTGGACGATCGCCCAGATCAGCGGCGCCACGTCGTCTTCCGCCACCGGGCGGCCGATCAGCGCCGCCGCATCCTCGAGCCCCGAAGCCGTCTCCGTCGAGGTCATCCGCGTGTACGCGCCCCAGAAGCGCTCCCAGTCCAGGGCGAGCGCCCGTTCCTCCACCTCGTGGCCGAGGCTCTCGCAGAGTGCTGCGGCATCGCGTACGGCCTGCACCACCTCGTCATGGAGGGGAAGCCCTGCCGGCGAGGCCGTGATGACGCCGATGCGGAGCTTGCCGGGCTCGCGCCCCACCTCGTCCAGGTACGGGGTCTCCGGCATGTCCGTGTAGTAGACGTCGCCCGTCACCCGGCCGCCGACCGCGTCCAGATACGCAGCGGTCTCGCGCACCGTGTGGGTCACGGTGAGGAAGCTCGCGCCGCCGTACCAGTAGTCGGGGTAGGGGTCGAGCGTGACCCGGCCGCGCGCGGGCTTGAGCCCCACCAGTCCGCAGTGCGACGCCGGCACCCGTGTCGAGCCCGCGCCGTCGCTCGCATCCACGAAGGGCACCATGCGCGACGCCAGCGCCGCCGCCGCGCCGCCGCTGGAGCCGCCCGGCGTCCGCTCCAGGTTCCAGGGGTTGTTGGCGCGGCCGAAGAGGGCGGGCTCGGTCGCGAGGCACCAGCCGAGCTCGGGCGCGTTGCTGCGGCCGAGCAGGACGAAGCCCGCCTGCTTGATGCGCCGCGTGTAGGTCATGTCCGCAGGGCAGACAAAGTCCTTGAAGTAGGGGCAGCTATTGACCATGGGCACGCCCTCCCAGAGCGTGCCGAGGTCCTTGAGCAGAAACGGCACGCCCTTGAAGGGGCCGTCGGGGAGCGCGGGGTCGGCGGCCGCCTCGCGGCCATAGTCGAAGAGCGGGATCGAGACCGCGTTCAGCACGGGGTTCAGCGCCTCGATGCGCCTGATCGCCTCGTCTGCGAGTTCGCTTGCCGTCACCTCGCCGGCCTTGACCAGGGCTGCGATCTCGAGCGAATCCCGCTCGTCGAACAAGGCTGCGATATCGGCGCTCATGAACTCTCCCCGGTTTCTCGTGCGCTCCGCCCTGCGGGCGCCTTGCACATATCCCGCGGCTCCGGCCTCTGCAAACGAAAAGGGGCGGACCCGCGGGCCCGCCCCTGAACGAAAGCCTTGAAGGCCGGGCTACATGCCCATGCCGCCCATGTCCGGCATGCCGGCGCCGGCGCCTGCGGCGTCGTCCTTCTTCTCGGGCTTCTCGGCCACCATCGCCTCGGTGGTGATGAGCAGGCCGGCGACGGAGGCCGCATCCTGCAGCGCGGTGCGCACGACCTTGGCCGGGTCGATGATGCCCGCCTTCACCATGTCGACGTACTTGCCGTTCTGCGCATCGAAGCCCTGGGTCGCGCTCTTCTGCTCCAGCAGCTTGCCGATCACGAGCGAGCCGTCCTCGCCGGCGTTCTCGACGATCAGCCGGGCCGGCGACTTGAGCGACTGGCGCACGATGTTGACGCCGACGTTCTGGTCGTCGTTGGCGCCCTGCAGCTTGTCGAGCGCACGCCCGGCATAGAGGAGCGCCACGCCGCCGCCGGCGACGATGCCTTCCTCGACCGCGGCGCGGGTGGAGTTGAGCGCGTCCTCGACGAGGTCCTTGCTCTCCTTCACCTCGACCTCGGTGGCGCCACCGACCTTGATCACCGCAACGCCGCCGGCGAGCTTCGCCAGCCGCTCCTGCAGCT
>JAPPMY010000018.1 GCA_028818855.1 Rhodospirillales bacterium | reverse complement strand
GCTTCACGTCCGACTGGCCGTCGTAGTGGATCAGCTCGATCTGCTCGCCGTTCACGCCGCCGCCCGCGTTCAGCTCGTCGACGGCAAGCTGCGCGCCGTGGGTCTTCGGGATGTTGGGCAGCGCGAAATCGCCGGAGTGATCGTCGATCACGCAAATCTTGATCTCCGCAGCGGCCTCGTCCGGCAAGGCCACCGCGAAGGGTGTAGCGACGGCGAACCCGAGCGCGAGAGCCGCGAGCGGGCGCCATGACATGTTCCCAATCCGCATTCCGTCCATCTCCCTGTTGGTCTTGACTGGCGCGCCGACGGTAGCACGCGCGCACCCTCGGGCGCGAGGGCGGGAGAGTCCAGCGCGCGGGAACCGGCGGCTCAAATCGCCAGGTAGCGCCGCGCGACCTCCGGGTCGGCAAGCTCGTCGGGCGTGAGCGTCGCGGCCGTGGCGCCCTTGTCCACCACGACGCAGCGATGGGCGGTCGCGCAGACGAGGTCGATGTTCTGCTCGACCAGGAGAACCGTGAGCGCATCCTTCTCGTTCAGGCTCGCGATCACGTCGGCGATCAGAGCCACGATGGTGGGCTGGATCCCTTCCGAGGGCTCGTCGAGCAGCAGGATGCTGGGCCGGCCTACCAGGATCCGCCCGATGGCGAGCATCTGCTGCTCGCCGCCGCTCAGCGTTCCGGCCCGCTGGCGGCGGCGCTCGGCTAAGCGCGGGAACCAGCCGTAGACCCGCTCGAAGGCGGACTCGGCGCGCTTGCCGCCGACCAGCTCGCCCATGCGCAGGTTCTCCTCGACCGAAAGGCGGGAGAAGATGCCGCGTCCCTGCGGCACGTAGCCCATGCCGAGTCGCGCACGGTCGCGCGCGTCCGCCCGGGTCACGTCGCGGCCGCGGAATTCGATGCCGCCCTCCATGACCGGCAGCAGGCCCGCGATGGTCTCGATCAGCGTCGTCTTGCCGACGCCGTTGCGGCCGACGATGGCGACGATCTCGCCCGTGCCCACCTCGAGCGAGACCTCGCGGACGATGGGGATGCCGCCGTACCCGGACGTGACGGCATCGAGCGCGAGTTCCATGAAACCGCTCCCCGGCGGCACCCGCACGCGCGCAGCGCGGGCGCCGATCCGCCGCCACGATAGCATAGCCCGTGCGGCGAAAATCAGGAGCGCGGCGCGGCCCGGCCAGCGCCTGCGACCGCGGCATCGGGCGCCCCGCGGCGCGGCGCGGCTGGCGCCCGCGACCGCGATATCGGGAGCAGCGCGGCACGGCACGGGTCAAGCCCTCCGAGCCTCGATTGGACCCCGCATGACTAATCCGGTCTAATCCCTGCCGGGCACGCCAGCGGTGCTCCTTCACGGGTGCTGCAGGGGCGGGCAGGCGGGCCCGCTTGAGGATGAGAGCCAGAGCAATCGAAGGGAGATGTCACGATGAAGAGGCTTACGAGGAAGATCGCGTTGGCCGCGCTTTGCGGCGCTGCCGTCGCCGCAGGGGGCATGACGCTCGGCGCCGCGCCGGCGCAGGCGGGGACGGAGCTGCGTGTGATGACCTGGGAGGGCTACACGGATCCCAGCGTGGTCGAGATCTTCACCGAGCAGACCGGGTGCACGCTGGTGCCCACCTACATCGGCTCGAACGACGAGATCACCGCGAAGATGGCGGCGGGCGGCGGCGGCTATGACCTGATCTCGCCGGCGGTCGACAATGCCCAGCTCATGGCCGGCATGGGCGTTCTCGAGCCCCTCGACCCGGCACGCCTCAAGCACTTCGACGAGATCTACGCCTCGTTCCAAGACCATCCGGGGGTGCAGTCGGACGGCCAGATCTGGTCGATGCCGATGGCCTGGGGCTCGATCCCGCTGATGTACCGCACCGACAAGTTCGAGACCCCGCCGACGTCCGCCGCCGTGCTGTTCGACCCGCAGTACGAGGGCAAGATCGGCATCCAGAACGTCAAGACCAGCATGTACCTCACCGCCCGGCTCATGTACGGCGCGGACTTCGACGTCTACGACATGACCGACGAGCAGCTCGACGCCGTCAAGCAGAAGATGATCGAGCAGAAGCCGCTCGTGCGGAAGTACTGGTCGTCCGCCGGCGAGCTGGTCGAGCTCTATGCCAACGGCGAGGTCTGGGTCTCGGAGACCTGGGGCGGCTACCAGGTGAGCCAGCTGAAGGAGATGGGCATTCCCGTCGCCGAGGTGCTGCCGGACGAGAAGGCCGACGGCTGGCAGGACGTCTGGAACATCGTGAAGGGCAGCGAGAACATCGACTGCGCCTACGACTGGATCAACTTCATCTCTGGCCCAGACGGCCAGTGCGGCATGGTCCGGGTCGCGGGCTACTCCGCCGCGAACCCGGTCGCCGTCGCCGACTGCCTGACCGACGAGGTGAAGCGCGACCTCCATCTCGACGACCTCGACTATGCGGAGGGGCTCGACTTCTGGAAGCTGCCGCCCCGCATCGGCAAGTACGTGGAGACCTGGAACGCCATCCTGGCGGCCGAATAGCGGCCGACGCCGCCTGAGGGCGGCGGGCATGGACCGGAGCACCGCGCCGCAGGCAGCGAGCGGCGCGGTGCTCCCCTTCTTCCTGCGTGAGGGCCGGTGAGCGCCCTCGTCTCGCTGCCGGGCAGCGCGCCGGCGGACGACATTCTCGCGGTGCTCGCGCGTGACGGCTGCGTCATCCTCGAGCGGCTCGCGGACCCGGCCGCCATCGACGCCGTCGTCGCCGACCTCGCGCCCGACATCGCGGCCACGCCCACCGGCACGGGCGAGTTCGTGGGCCACAAGACCACGCGCACGCACACGGTCCTGGTCAACTCGCGCGCTGCGGGCGACCTTGCCCTCCATCCTGTGATCGCAGCGCTCAACGATGCCGTGCTCGGGCCCTGGTGCGCCCGCTACCAGCTTTCCTCCGCTGCTGCCATCGCCATCGGTCCCGGCGAGACCATGCAGGAGCTGCACCGGGACGATCTGGTCTACCCCCTCGCTCATCCGAGCGAGCGGCAGAGCGTGGTCACGGTGATCTGGGCGCTCGACGACTTCACTGCCGCCAACGGGGCGACGCTGGTGGTGCCGGGCAGCCACCGCTGGGACGATGCACGCAAGCCGACGCTGGCGGAGGCAGTCCCGGCTGCGATGCCGCGCGGGTCTGCGGTCTACATCCTGGGCTCCACCTACCACGCGGGTGGCGCCAACCGCGCCGGCGATGCGCGCACCGGCCTCCTCTACGGCTACTGCCTCGGCTGGCTGCGGCAGGAGCAGAACCAGTACCTCGCCGTGCCGCCGGACGTCGCGCGCACCCTGCCCGAGCTGCTGCGCGGCTACGAGGACCAGAGCGCGGGCGCGCGCGACCTGATCCCGGAAGGGCAGGGCTCGGCGGTCCAGGACGAGCGGGTCAAGCGCTCCTAGATTCGTGTTGACATCGTATATGATCTCACATTATATATGATGCGATATGTGGTGGACCCCAGCGTCGTGGTCGCGGGCCTGCGCAGTCCGAGCGGCGCTTCCGCAGCGCTGCTGGACCGGGCCATGAGCGAAAAGTTCACGCTGTTGCTGTCCGTGGCGCTCGCGTTGGAATACGAGGCGATCTGCCGCGAGCCTGTGCATCGGATCGCCTCGGGATTGAGCGATGAGGAGGTATCGACCGTCGTCTCGGCACTCTGTGCGGTCTGCGAGCCGGTTCATCCGCGCTATCTCTGGCGCCCCCAGCTTCGCGACGCGGCCGACGAGATGGTGTTCGAGACAGCCGTGAACGGCCGGGCCGACGCGCTCGTGACGTTCAACCGGCGGGATTTCGGCGATGCCCCGGCGCGGTTCGGCATCGCCCTGCAAACGCCTCGCGAGGCCTTGAGGAGTGTCTGATGGCAAAGAAGGAAACCAGCACCTATCCGCTGCGGCTGCCCAAGTCCTTGAAGGAGGCCGCCGTCCACATCGCCAGGGAAGATGGCACCAGCTTCAACCA
>JAPPMY010000244.1:287-3994 GCA_028818855.1 Rhodospirillales bacterium | reverse complement strand
CTCGTGGCGCACGCCGTCGAGAACGATGCCGGAGCCCGGCTCCGGGTTCATCTGGATCGTGTGGCCCGTGTTCTCGACCTCGATGCGCGACCGGCGGTAGTCGAATTCGACCGGCGCCAGCTCGGCCCGCCGGCCGCCGGTCAGGTCGATGGGCGACTGCTCGGTGCCGAGGGCGCACACGCCGAACGTCGGGTCGAGGGTTCCCCACAGCGCGGGTCCGTTGTGAGGCTCGTAGCCCCAGCACGTCGCCGCGTTTGCCGTCGATCGTCGCCCGCCTGGCGGTCCGATTTCCGTCATCGTGTCATCTCGGGTCCGCATGCCGCTCCAGGGGCGCCGTTTCCCCGCGCGAAGGATATTCCGACTCCGCCTCGACGGCACGCCCCCAGTCAGAGTGCCTCGACCCGGCGGAAGAAGCCCGGCGCATATCGTCGACATGCCTGGCGATCCGGTCGTGCTCGCGCGGACGCCCTACCCATTCGAGCGGATAGCGATTTCCTATCGTCCCCATCGGAAAAACCGTCTGGTGGCGACCGCGAACCGCCCCACCTGACTCTTTAGCGCATCCTTTCGGGGAGCGCCCTTGGCATTGCAGAGGAGCACCGCAATGGCCGGAGGGAACGCCAGCCGCACGAGGGGGATCGCGGTCGTTGCCGCGGCGCTCATCCTGCTGGTTCCGGCAAGCGCCGCGGCCAGCCAATGCAGCCGCGAGAACAGGGTGGATGTCAGGGACGCCGAATGCCTGAGCGCCTCGTGGAGGAACCCGGGGGCATTCAAGAAGAGCACGTACCGGGTCCGGAACACGTGTCCGCTCTATGGCCGGGTGGCCGCCAAGGTCGACCTCGTCGGGGCGAGGGACCGGACGGTGAACCTCGACAACGGACGAGCGAGACGCGGCTGGGCGTGGCGCCACATCAGATCGATCTCCTGCTGCTCCGACACGGGCATTTGCAACAGGTCGGACGCGGTCACAGACGAAGCATGCCTGGCGCGGTTCAAGCGGGTGAGCACGGCGCCTCTGAGCTGCAGGGACATATCCGCTTCCGCCAACACTTCCGGCGGGAAGCTCAGCTGCAACGTCTCCGCCTTTTGCACTTTCTCACCTCCACCTTCGACCCGTTACCAATTGTCCACGATTACCGTTCCGTTCATCGCTCTGGGCAACGTGCACAATTGCCGCGGCACCCTGAGTGCCGGGCCTTGCGACGACGATCCCCCCGATACGGCCAGATTGTCGGTGCTCGACGCGGATGGCCACGAAGTCGGGCGCCAGTCCCTGGACTTCAGGGTGTTCCTGAGCCGGATATTGCGGCAGACGGTGAGAATCGACTACGCCACCTCGGACGGCACGGCGACAGCCGGGTCGGACTACAGGGCGACCTCGGGCACGCTGACCTTCAGGCCGGGAGAGACGGCAAAGACCGTCTCCGTGCCGGTGTTCGAAGATGGCCACGACGAGGGCGATGAAAGGCTGACGCTGACGCTGTCCAACCCGCGCCCGTCGTCGCGGGTGCGACTGGATGACGCTACCGCGATTGGAGTGATCGCTAACGCCGATCCTATGCCGAAGGCGTGGATCGGGCGGTTCGGGCGCTCGGTGGCGGATCAGGTGCTGGATGCGGTGGACGAGCGGATGCGGGCCAAGCCGGCGCCCAGCGTCGAGGCGCACATCGCCGGGCAGCGGATCGGCGCCGGGACCGCCTTCCCGAACCCGGTGGCGCGCCCGCACTCCCCGGCGCAGGGACGGACGGCGGCGGGCCGGGAACCGGTGGCCGGCACGTCGTTCTCGCTGACCGGAAAAACGCGGCACGACGGTATCCTCTCGATCTGGGGCCGGGGCGCGGTGACGCGCCTTGCGGGCCGGGACGCCGCCGGCGCGGAGACGGGGGGCGATGCGGCGGTCGACGGCGAGGTCGCGACCGGCCTGCTTGGCGCGGACTGGACGCGCGGGCGCTGGACGACCGGGCTGGTGGTCACGCACAGCCGGGGCGACGGCGGCTACCGCGGCGCAGGGGTCGGTACCATGTCCTCGACGCTGACGGGGGTCTGGCCCTGGACGCGTTATGCGTTGGGCGAGCGGCTGTCCCTGTGGGGCGCGGCGGGCTACGGCGACGGCAGCCTGACGCTGGAGCCGCGCGCGGAGGACGGCACGCGCGCCCGGGCGATCCGGACCGACCTGGATCTCTGGATGGCGGCGGCCGGGCTGCGCGGCGTCGCGCTCGACGGCGGCGACGAGGGATTCACCCTGGCGGTCAAGACCGATGCCATGACCGTGCGTACCGCGTCGGACGCGGTCTCCGGGGCGGGCGGCAACCTGGCGGCCGCCGAGGCGGAGGTCACGCGGCTCAGGCTCGGGCTGGAGGGATCGCGGCCCATCCGGATGGCGGACGGTTCGGCACTGACGCCGAGCGCCGAGATCGGGCTGCGCCGGGACGACGGGGATGCCGAGACCGGCTTCGGAGCGGATATCGGCGTCGGTCTCACCTGGGCCGACGCGAAGCGCGGGCTGGAGGCGGCGTTGCGCGGCCGCGGTCTGCTCGCCCACGAGGCGACGGGTTTCCGGGAACGCGGGCTTTCGGGCTCCTTCGCCTGGGACCCGGTGACGGGCGACCGGGGACCGCGCCTGAGCTTGACCCAGACAGTGGGCAACGCGGCGCCAGGCGGCACCGACGGGCCGATCGCGGGCCGGACACCGGCGGGGCCGGCAACCGGCGAACGGGACGGCGGCCCACGGGACAGGCGACTGGAAGCGCGGTTCGGATACGGCTTCCCCGCCGTCGGGGACCGCTTCACCGCGACGCCCGAGATCGCCGTCGGCCTGTCCGAAGCGGCCCGGGACTACAGACTCCGCTGGCGGCTGGTGCGCGGCGAAGGCACGCCGGACGGAACGGCACTCGAACTCGCCGTCGAGGTGCGGCGGCGCGAGAGCGCCGCCGACGGCAACCTTCCTCCGGAGCACACCCTCCGCTTCCGCGCGATATCGCGGTTCTAGCCCGCGCCCGTTTTGCGCAACACCGCTGTCGCGGCGCAGGTTCCGCTATAGCAGCTAGCCCTCCACCGCCTCGCGTACGGCGTCGCCGAAACCGACCCAGGACCGGTCGCCGAGGGCGATCACCGGGCGCTTGACCAGCTTGGGGTTGGCGAGGACCAGCGCGGCGGCGGCGGCCGGGTCCGAGATGTCGCGCCTCTCCTCCGGAATCTCGCGCCAGGTCCGGCTGCGGCGGTTGATCAGCGTCTCCGCGCCGTGCTCGGCCGCGAAATCGTGGAAACGGTAGGCGATGCCGCGCCCGTCGAGCCATTTGCGCGCCGCCCGGCAGGTGTCGCAATTGCCGAGCCCGAAGACCGTGACGTCGTCAGCCATGGGCGCGCACCGTCTCTTCGAGGAGGCCGAGGGCGGTTCTCGCGAAAACCCACATATTGGCCTCGCGGTCGGCGGCGGCGGTCTCGATGGTGAGGCAGCGCTCGACCGGGCCGGAGACCGCGAAGCAGCAATGCCCCGCCGCGTCGCCGTAGCTGTTTCCGGTGGGCCCTGCGGCGCCCGACTCGGCGAGCGACCAGGTCGTTCCGAGCCGTTCCCTGATCGCCCGCGCGGCGGCGAGCGCGTAGGGCTCGGTCGAGCCCGGCTGGAGCGCCTCTTCCTCGGAAAAGCGGAGGATCGCGCGGCGCGCGTCCCGCGTGTAGACCACCCCGCCGCCCATGAAATAGGCCGA
>JAPPMY010000244.1:0-276 GCA_028818855.1 Rhodospirillales bacterium | reverse complement strand
CGCCGCCGACTCCGAGACCGCGACCGTCTCTCCGCGTTCCAGCAGCAGCGCGGCGAGCGGCCGCGACATCGACGAGAGTTCAGCCATGTCCGTCCTTCTCCATCCGTCACGATCGGCGGAGGCCGACCGTCCACGAGTTTTTTACAGCGGCGGAGAGCGCAAGAAAAACAACAAAGAATGAAAATACGGATGGCCGACTTCCCCCGACCGCGACACTTCTCCCGTCATGCCCGGACTCGTTCCACTGCTGTCCGGTTTAACTTCGAGACGGTCTCT
>JAPPMY010000284.1 GCA_028818855.1 Rhodospirillales bacterium | reverse complement strand
GAGACCGGCCCATGCTCGACGCCCGCCCGGCGCCGGACGCCCTCGCGCGTCCGCCCCTACCCGCCCTCACCACCGACCCGCCCGCATCGCCGGCCCGTCCGTCGGCAGGCGATGCCCTCTTCGTAGCGGCCCAGGCCCTGCTGCCGGTGCTGGAGGCCGGCCGGCCGCTCGATGCCGCGATCCTCCGGAACGCCATGACCGAGGCCTTCGGCGCATCCGACGCCGAGGGCGGCTGGGTCTGGAAGGACGCCTACGAGGCCGCCGAGGCGGCATGCGTGCTGTTCCTCCAACGCTACGGCCGGGGCATGCGCCGTACCTGCGGCGCCGGTGCGGACGGGCCGCGCCGCATGATGGCGATGCTGGAAGCGGTCGCGGCCTTGGAGCCCTCGCACACCAGGCGCTCGGAGGAGCAGGTCCGGCTCCAGCAGTTCTCGACCCCGCTGCCGCTCGCCTACGCCGCCCTCCAGGCCGCCGCCATCCGACCCGGCGACGTCGTGCTGGAGCCCTCGGCCGGCACCGGGATGCTGGCGGTGATGGCGGAATGCGCCCTCGGGGAGAGTGCCGCCGGCAATCTCCACCTCAACGAGTACGCTCGCGTCAGGGCACGGCTCCTGACCCAACTGTTTCCCCGGGCCGTGGTGACCGCCTTCAACGCCGAGTCCATCGCCGACCGGCTGCGCGACGTTCGGCCAACCTTGGTGCTGATGAACCCGCCGTTTTCGGCGACGCCGGGGGTCGACCGCAGCCGACACGACGCCGACCTGCGCCACGTCCGCTCGGCCGCGTCGATGCTGCCGCCGGGCGGGCGGCTCGTGACCATCACCTCGGCCCACTGCGTGCTGGGCGACGCCGTCGGCCGCCTCGACCCGCCCGCGCGCTGCGTCTTCACCATGGCCATCGACGGCCGCGCCTACGCACGACGCGGCACCGGGTTCGACACCCGCCTCACCGTGCTGGAGCGGGGCGACGGACCCGCCGTCGAGCTGGACGGGACGGCCCGCGCCGCGAACGCCGCCGAGCTGCTCGATGCCGTCATCGCGCAGATGCCGCAGCGGCAGCCGATCGCACCCGCACCGGTCCCGGCCGGCCCGGCCCGCGACCTGTTCGGCAAGCCCGTCGCGCCCAAGCCGGCAACGCGCCGGGGTCCGAAGCCCGTATCCACGCCCGAGACGCGGCGGTCCCACGACTGGGGGCCGGTTTCGGAACTGGTCGTCGAGACCGGCCCGGTCGAACCCGCCGCCGATGCCGAAGCCCCCGCCAACGACGCCGGCCCCTATGCGCCCTGGCGGCCGGGCGCCGTGCGGGTGCCGGGCGCGGTCGAGCACCCGACGCCGCTGGTCCAGTCCGCCGCGATGGCCGCCGTGCCGCATCCCGCGCCGGCGTATCGCCCGATGCTGCCTGAGCGCGTCGTGACCGACGGCCTGCTGTCGGATGCGCAGATCGAGAGCGTCGTTCTGGCCGGCGAGGCCCATTCGCGGCACCTGGCGGCGGAATACCGCATCGGCTCCCAGTGGTCCGCTTCCGCCGGGGCTGGATGCTGGGCGACGGCACCGGCTGCGGCAAGGGCCGGCAAGTCGCCGCGATCATCCTCGACAACCGCCTGCGCGGACGGAAGAAGGCGCTTTGGCTGTCGCAGTCCGACAAGCTGCTGGAGGACGCACGGCGCGACTGGACCGCGCTCGGCGGGCTGGAAAGTGACGTCATCCCGCTCGGCAACTTCCGCCAGGGCATGGAGATCCCCCTCGACGCCGGCATCCTCTTCGCCACCTACGCCACGCTGCGCTCGCCGTCCCGCCAGGGCCGGCCCTCGCGGCTCGACCAGATCGTCGAGTGGCTGGCGGGCTCATTGGACGAGGAGGACCGCCACGGCTTCGACGGGGTCGTGGTGTTCGACGAGGCGCATGCGATGGCGAACGCCGCCGGCTCCAAGTCCGAGCGCGGCGAGACCAAGCCCTCCCAGCAGGGCCGCGCCGGGCTGCGCTTGCAGAACGCTTTGCCGCACGCGCGCATCGCCTATGTCTCCGCCACCGGCGCCACCACGGTGCCGGGATTGGCGTATGCGGGCCGGCTCGGCCTTTGGGCCGCCGGCGAGACGCCGTTCGAGAAACGCGTGGAGTTCGTCTCCGCCATGGAGGCGGGCGGCGTCGCCGCCATGGAGGTGGTGGCCCGCGACCTGAAGGCCCTCGGCCTCTACCAGGCCCGGGCCTTGGCCTATGACGGAATCGAGGTCGACATCCTGGAACATCCGCTCACGCCGGAGCAGCGGCGCATCTACGACGCCTATGCCGGCGCCTTCAAGGTGATCCACGCCAACATCGAGGAGGCGCTCAAGGCCACCGGCATCGTCCAGGGCGAGGACACACTGAACCGGAACGCCAAGGCCGCCGCGCTGTCGGCCTTCGAGGGCACCAAGCAGCGCTTCTTCGGCCATCTGCTGACCGGCATGAAGTGCCCCTCGACCATCCGCGCCATCGACGCCGACCTCGCCGGCGGGCGGTCGGCCGTGGTCCAGCTGGTCTCCACCGGCGAAGCGCTGATGGAACGCCGCATCGCCGATGTCCCGGCCTCGGAATGGGACGACCTCAACATCGACCTCACGCCGAGGGACGCGATCCTCTCATACCTGATGCACGCCTTCCCGGTGCAGCTCCAGGAGCCCTTCACCGACGACGGCGGCAATCTGCTAAGCCGGCCGGCCAGGGATGGCGACGGCAATCCGGTGATCTGCAAGGAAGCCGAGGACCGCCGCGACGCCCTGATCGAGAAGCTCGCCGCATTGCCGCCGGTGCCCACCGCGCTCGACCAGATCGTGCAGCACTTCGGGCACGAGGCGGTGGCGGAAGTCACGGGCCGGTCGCGCCGGGTCCTGCGCCTCACGGACGCGAAGGGCGAACGGCTGGCGCTGCGCTCGCGGCCGGCCTCCGCCAACCTCGCCGAGACCGCCGCCTTCATGGACGGCGAGAAGCGCATCCTGGTGTTCTCCATGGCCGGTGGGACCGGGCGCAGCTACCACGCCGACCTCAGTTGCGGGAACACGGAGCGCCGCATCCACTACCTGCTGGAGCCCGGCTGGCGCGCCGACCAGGCGATTCAGGGGCTGGGCCGCACCCACCGGACGCACCAGGCCAGCGCCCCGCTGTTTCGACCCGTCACGACGGACGTGAAGGGCGAGCGCAGGTTCATCGCCACCATCGCCAGAAGGCTCGATTCCCTCGGCGCAATCACGCGGGGCCAGCGGGATTCCCAGACCGCCATGGGCGGCAGCGATGCCGCGCTGTTCCGCGAGAGCGACAACCTTGAGAGCATCTATGCCCGGGCCGCCTTGCGGCAGTTCTACGGCGCGCTGTGGCACGGGAGCATCGAGGGCTGGAATCTGGAGCGCTTCGAGAAGGCCACCGGGCTGAAGCTCACCTGGGAGGGCAATCTCAAGGAGGACCTGCCGCCCATGCCGAGGTTCCTCAACCGGCTGCTGGCCTTGCCCATCGCCGAGCAGAACCAGCTCTTCGCCGAGCTGGAGAGCCGCATTGCGTCCAACATCGAGCAGGCGATCGAGGCCGGCAGCTACGAGGTCGGCGTCGAGACCGTCACCGCCGACTCGCTCGTCGTCGCCGGCCGGGAGACGCTCTACGAGCACCCCGCCACCGGGGCCGCCACCGAGCTGGTCGAGATCGTCCGACGCGACAGGCTGGTGCCGCTCACGGCGGAATCGGCGCTGGAGATCGGCGAACGCGAGCCGGGCCCCGACGGCAAGCCGCGCCTTGTGGTCAACGCCCGCTCGAAGCGCGCCGCCGTCATCCTGCCGGCTACCTCGCGCATGCTCGACGATGGCGGGGTGGCAGAGCGGGTCCGCCTCATCCGGCCCGCGACGGGCGAGACCATGGCCAGGGCCGAGCTCGACGCCTCCAACTGGCGCCGCGCCGACGAGGCAGCGTGGCGCCGGGTATGGGACGCCGAGATCGCCGGCCTGCCGTCGCACCGGGACTCGCGCTTCTGGCTCG
>JAPPMY010000275.1 GCA_028818855.1 Rhodospirillales bacterium | reverse complement strand
AGACCAACCTGGAAGCGGCGGAGGAGATCGCGCGCCAGCTTCGGCTCCGCGACCTCGCCGGGCTGATCGTCATCGACTTCATCGACATGGACGAGAGCCGCAACCAGCGGGCGGTGGAGCGCAAGCTCAAGGAGGCGATGCGGAGCGACCGCGCGCGCATCCGCATGGGCCGGATCAGCCCCTTCGGGCTCATGGAGCTTTCCCGCCAGCGGCTGCGGCCCAGCCTGGTGGAAGCGAGCATGGAGCGCTGCGAGAGCTGTGGCGGGACCGGGGTGCGGCGCTCGGTGGAATCCTCGGCGGTCCACGCGCTCCGCGCCATCGAGGAAGAAGGGCTGCAGGGGCGGAGCGCCGAGATCCTGCTGCGTGTGCCGGCGGCGGTCGGCCTCTACATCTTCAACCGGAAGCGCCGGATGCTGGAGGAGATCGAGCAGCGCTACGAGTTCGCCGTGAGCTTCGAGCAGGACGACAGCCTCGTGCCGCCGAGCTACGCGATCGAGCGGATCGCGGCGCGGACCGCGCCGGTGGAGGAGGCTGCCGAGGAGGAGGCCGGCGAGGCGGCTCAGCCCGAGGCCGAGGCCAAGGCGGAGGCGGCGGAGCCTGCCAAGAAGCGCAGGCGCAGGCGGCGCAAGCCGCGCGGCGAGGCGACGGAGGCAGCCGCGGCCGAGGCCGACGCTGCGGCTTCGGAGCCGGAGCCAGCGCAGGCGGAAAGCCCGGCGGAAGACCAGACGGAGCAGACGGCCGCAGGGGACGGCAAGGCCGAGGAGGCCCCGCGGGCCAAGCGCAGGCGCCGGGGCCGGAGAGGCGGCCGGGGCCGCGCCGCAAAGCAACAGGAGCAGCAGGAGACGCCAAGCGAGAGCCCGGGCGAGGGCGCCGCGGAGGAGGCTTCGCCGCCCCCGATCGCCGCCGCGGCAAATGAGCCGCCCGCGCTGCCGCTCGAAGTCGAGACCCCGGCGGGCTCTCCGGACCCCGCTGCCGAGAGCGCGGCCAGCCCCGGCGACGGTGCCGCCGAGCCCGACGACGGCGCGAGCGGGCGAGTCCCGGTCGAGGCCGACTTCGGGCCCGCTCCGGTGCTCGCGCCTGCGCCGCCGGCCACGCCGGAAGCCCCGGCCGACGGCGACGGGGAGGCGAGCGCAGACGCTGCCGAGCCGGCGGAGCCGGCCGCACCGGCGATCGCCGATCAGGGCGATCCGGCGCCGCTCGACGAGGCAGACGAGGCCAGCGAAGAGGAAGCCGGGGAGAGCGCACCGGCGCTGCTCCCGGACGAACGGCGGCCGCGGCGCGGCTGGTGGCAGCGGCTCGCCTCGTCGTCGCGGTAGCGGCTTGAGACTCGCCGACGCTGGCGGACGCAGGCTCAGGTAAGCCAGCGCTGGAGGGCGGCGCAGGCGCCCTCTACTTCCTCGGTGGCTCCGGCGTAGGAGAAGCGGACGAAGGCGCGGCCCCGCTCGGTGTCGAAGTCGATGCCGGGCGTCGCTGCCACCCCGCACTCGGCCAGCATGCGCTGGCAGAAGGCCTCGCTGTCGCTGGTCAGCCCCGAGACGTCGGCATAGGCGTAGAAGGCGCCGTCGCAGGGTGCGAGCGCGCCGAAGCCCGCGGCCGGAAACGCTTGCTGGACGATGCTGCGGTTGCGGGCGTAGCGCGCGACGTTGGCCTCCAGCTCGTCCCGGCAGTCGAACGCAACGAGGGCAGCCCGCTGCGAGAGAGCGGGCGGCGAGATGAAGAGGTTCTGCGTCAGCCGCTCCACCGCCCGCGCCAGGTCCTCGGGCACGACCATCCAGCCGAGCCGCCAGCCGGTCATCGCGAAGTACTTCGAGAAGCCGTTGATCACCACCGCGTTCGGGGAGAGGGCGGCGGCGCTGGCCGCAGGCTCGCCGTAGGTGATGCCGTGGTAGATCTCGTCCGAGACCACGCGGATGCCGTTCTGCTCGCAGTGGGCCGTCACGGCCGCCAGCCCGCGCCGGGACAGCATGGTCCCGGTCGGGTTGGACGGGCTGGCGACGATCAGGCCCTGAATCGGCCGCTCCAGCGCCTCCAGCATCGCCACGGTGGGCTGAAAGCGGGTCTCCGCCGTGGTCGGCAGCAGCACCGGCTCCAGCCCGAGCGCCTGCAGCGTGTTGCGGTAAGCGGGATAGCCGGGATTGGCGAGGGCGACGCGATCGCCCACGTCGAAGGCGGCGAGGAAGGCGAGGATGAGCCCGGCTGAGCCCCCGGTGGTGACGACGATACGCTCCGCGGAGGGGGCGAAGCCGTAGCGCTCGTCATAGAGGGCGGCGATGCGCTCACGCAGCGGCAGCACGCCGTGGGCCTCGGTGTAGCCGATCTTCTCGGCTCCGAGCGCCGCCTGTGCCGCCTCGAGAACGGGCTTGGGCGCGCCGGAGCCGGGCTCGCCCGTCTCCATGTGATAGACCCGCGCGCCCCCGGCCGCGCGCTCGGTCGCGGCCTTGAGGATCTCCATCGCGAAGAAGGGCGCGACAGACGCCCGCTGTGATGCCGCCATCGCCGGACCCTAGGGCGCGGACAGCGGCGCGGGCGCCACGAATTCGTGAAGAGCAGTGCGTTGACGGACGCGCGCAAGCGGCATATCCAAACGCGAACCCCTTGGACTGTGAGCGTTGGCCATCCGTCTTGCACGCACCGCCGCACTCGCCTGCGTAGCGCTCGCCTCGACCCTGGCGGCAGCGGCGCAGGCGCCTGCGCATGGCATGTCGCTCATCCGCGACGCCGAAATCGAAGATACCATCCGCTCCTATGCCGCGCCACTGCTGGAGGCTGCCGGCCTGGGCGAGGGCGCGGTCACGCTGCACATCGTCAACGACCCCAGCATCAACGCATTCGTGGCCGGCGGGCCCAATCTCTTCCTCTCGAGCGGAATGCTGGCGGCATCCGAAGAGCCCGGCGAGATCATCGGCGTCATCGCGCACGAGATCGGCCATATCGCGGGCGGCCACCTGGTGCGCACGCGGGACGCCATGGAGAACGCGTCCACCGAGATGATCCTAGCGACGGTGATCGCGGCCGGCGCCATCGTCGCCGGCCAGGGCGAGGTGGGCAGCGCGGTGCTGAGCGGCGGCCAGGCGGTGGCGCAGCAGTCGTTCCTCCGCTACAGCCGGGCGCAGGAAGAGAGCGCCGACCAGGCCGCCATCCGCCTGCTCGAGAGCACGGGGCAGTCCGCCGAGGGCTTGCTCCGCATGTTCCAGAGGCTGGAGGAGCGCGAGCGGCTCTCCCTCGGAGACGCGAACAGCTACGCAAGCACCCATCCGCTCACGCGCGAGCGCATCCGTTTCGTCCGCGACCACGTGGCGAGGACGGGCGGGGCCGTGGAGGCGACGCCCGAGGCGGTCAGCATCGCCCATCGCCGGATGGTGGCGAAGCTCAAGGGCTTCCTCGATTCGCCGGAGGAGACGTTCCGCACCTATCCGGACGAGGACCGGTCGCTCGAAGCGCGCTACGCCCGCGCGATCGCCTATTACAGAATTCCCGATCTGGAGCAGTCGCTCGCGGCGCTCGACGCCCTGCTCGCGGACTATCCCGACGATCCCTGGTTCCACGAGCTGAAGGGGCAGGTCCTGTTCGAGAACGGGCGCGTCGCGCAAGCGATCGAACCCTATGGCCGCGCGGTAGCGCTGAAGGAGGATTCCGCGCTGCTGCGCCTCGGCCTCGCCCGCGCGCAGATCGAGACCGGCGATGCCGCGCTGATCGTGGAGGCTGCGGAGAATCTCGACGTGGCGAGCCGGCTGGAGCCGAAGGAGCCGCAGCACTGGTATCAGCTCGGCATCGCTCGGGGGCGCGCGGGCGAGCGCCCGGCCTCCTCCCTCGCCTTCGCCGAGGCAGCCTACCTGCGGGGCGACGCCCAGACGGCGCTCCGGCACGCCTCCATCGCGGCCGAGGGCCTGCCGTACGGCAGCGCGTCCTGGCTGCGGGCCGAGGACATCCGTAACGCCGCCGAGCAGGCGATGAAGGTGCGGCGCTGAAGCGTATCCGTCAGAGACGGACACGCTTCAGCAATTTATCGCTCACGGCAGCCGGCCTACGGCCGGCGCCTCCGCGAGGGCGCCGC
>JAPPMY010000158.1 GCA_028818855.1 Rhodospirillales bacterium | reverse complement strand
CGGCTCGCCGGCGCCGACCCACTCGCCTTCCTCGAACTGGCAGTCGATGGTGAACGCGGTGTCGCGCTCGGCCGCGACCGCCTCCAGCCACTCGATCATCAGGCGGGGCGCGAAGCAGACCGGCCGCCTGAGGAACAGCGCGTAGGTGACCCGGGCATCGCCGAAGCGCCCGATCGCCTTGCGCGTCCGCGTGAAGTAGTGGTCGGTGTAGCGGGCGACCTCGCGCTCGCGCGGCCCGTTGTGGGTCAACATCGCGACCCCGGACGGCCTAGCCGTGCAGCGCCTGCGGCTGCACCGTGGACGCCCGTTCCTCCCTCAGGTGCTCCGCGATGAGGAAGGCGAGCTCCAGCGCCTGCGAGGCGTTGAGCCGCGGGTCACAATGGGTGTGGTAGCGGTTGGAGAGATCCTCCTCGGTGATGGCCTGCGCGCCGCCGAGGCACTCCGTCACGTCCTGGCCGGTCATCTCGAAGTGGACGCCGCCGGGGTGCGTGCCCTCGGCCCGGTGCACCGCGAAGAAGCCCTGCACCTCCGCCATGACCTGGTCGAAGATGCGGGTCTTGTAGCCGTTGGACGACTTGATCGTGTTGCCGTGCATGGGATCGCAGGCCCAGACGACGTGCCGGCCCTCGCCGGCGACGGCACGCACGAGGGGCGGCAGCTTGGCCTCGATCGCCCCGTGGCCCATGCGCGTGATGACCGTGAGCTTGCCCGGCTCGTTCCTCGGATTGAGCCGGTCGATGAGGCGGAGCAGATCGTCCGGCTCCAGCGTGGGGCCTGCCTTGAGCCCGAGCGGATTGCCGACGCCGCTCAGGAAGTCGACATGCGCGCCGTCCGCCTGGCGCGTTCGATCGCCGATCCAGAGCATGTGCGCCGAGCAGTCGTACCAGCCGCCGGTGGTGGAATCGATGCGGGTCAGCGCCTGCTCGTATTCCAGGAGCAGGGCTTCGTGGGAGGTATAGAACTCGGTCTCTCGAATCTGCGGCGAGGTCTCCTCGGTGAGCCCGCACGCCGCCATGAAATCGAGGGTCTCGCCGATCTGATTGGCCAGCGCCTCGTAGCGCGCACCCTGCGTGCTCTCGGCGACGAAGCCGAGGTTCCAGCGGTGCACGGCGTGGAGGTCCGCATAGCCGCCCTGGGCCAGCGCGCGCAGCAGGTTGAGCGTCGACGCGGACTGGCTGTAGGCGCGGAGCAGACGCTGCGGTTCCGGCGTGCGCTCCTCCTCGCCGAAGGCCATGCCGTTGATCATGTCGCCACGGTAGGCGGGGAGAGTGATGCCGTCCACGGTCTCCGTGTCCGCCGAGCGGGGCTTGGCGAACTGGCCTGCGAGGCGCCCCACCTTCACCACCGGGAGCTTCGCACCGTATGTCAGCACCACCGCCATCTGCAGCAGGACGCGGAAGGTGTCCCTCACGGTGTCCGGATGGAACTCGGCGAAGCTCTCGGCGCAGTCGCCGCCCTGCAGCAGGAAGGCCCTGCCCTCGCAGACCCGCGCCAGGCGCTCCCGCAGCCTGCGCGCCTCGCCGGCGAACACCAGTGGGGGCGAGGTCTCCAGGCGCTCTCTGGCCGAGGCGAGCGCGGCCGCGTCGGGCCACGTCGGCTGCTGCTTGATCGGCAGCCCGCGCCAGCGGCCGGGATTCCACGTGCCGGGCATGTCGTTCTCCCGCGGATTTTATCTCGTTGTGGCCGTGCTATACGCCCGAACCGCCCGTCTTGCCAGCATTTTCCACAGCCTCGGCGATGCCCGCTGCAAGCCGGTCAAATTCAGGCGGCCCGGGTGGCAGTTTCCGGCACCGGCTCGTACATGGTGACGAACTCTTCCGCCGCGGTCGGGTGTACCGCCATGGTAGCGTCGAACTGAGCCTTGGTCGCCCCTGCCTTGACGGCGATCCCGAGCAGCTGCACCGCCTCACCCGCGCCCTCCCCCACCATGTGGCAGCCGACCACGCGGTCGGAGGCGCGCTCGACGACGAGCTTCATGAAGACGGTCTCCTCCCGCCCGGTGAGCGTGTGCTTGAGCGGGCGGAAGCGGGTCTTGTAGATGTCCAGCGAGGGGAAGGCCTGGCGGGCCTCCTCCTCGGTCAGCCCCACCGTGCCGAGCTCGGGCGTGGTGAAGACGGCCGTCGCGACATCGCGGTGGTCGGGCGTCTGCGGGTTGTCGTTGTAGAGGGTCTCCGCGATGCAGCGGCCCTCGTGGATCGCCACGGGCGTCAGGTTGATGCGGTCGGTGACATCGCCCACGGCGTAGATGCCGGCCACGCCCGTGTGCGAGCTGGCGTCGACCGGGATGGCCCCGCCCCCGGTGGTCTCGACGCCCGCGCTCTCCAGCCCGAGGCCGGCGACGTTGGGCCTGCGTCCGGTGGCGAACAGCACCTGGTCCGCCTCGATGACCTCGCCCGCCGTGGTCGCGACCGCGATGGCGGAGCCCTCGCGGGCAAGGGCCGTCGCGTTGACGTTGAGGCGCAGATCGACCCCGCCCTTTCGCATCTCCTCGGAGAGCACCTCGCGCAGGTCCCGGTCGAAGCCGCGCAGCGGCAGCTCGCCCCGGTAGAGCTGGGTCACCTGCGCGCCGAGACCCTGCATGATGCAGGCGAACTCGCAGGCGATGTAGCCGCCGCCCACGATCACCACGCGCTCAGGGAACGTGGGAAGGTCGAACATCTCGTCCGAGCTCACGGCAAGCTCGATGCCGGGGATGTCGGGCATCGTCGGCCGGCCGCCGGTGGCGATCACGATGGTCTCGGCGCGGTGCCGCTCGTCCCCCACCGCCACGGTGTGGGCATCCAGCATGCGGCCCGTGCCCCTGATCACGGCGGCGCCGGAGGAGTCCAGGAGGCGCCCGTAGATGCCCTCCAGCCGGTCGAGCTCCGCGACCTTGGCCCGGACCATCTCCCGCCAGTCGAAGGAGCGCGGGCCGACGCTCCAGCCGTAGCCCGCCGCGTCCTCGAAGTCGTGACTGAAGTGAGACGCGTAGACCAGCAGCTTCTTCGGGATGCAGCCGCGATGCACGCAGGTGCCGCCGAGGCGGTCGTTCTCGATGACGCCGGCGCGCGCGCCGTAGCCTGCCGCGCGGCGGGCGCAGGCCACGCCGCCCGAGCCGCCGCCGATCACCAGAAGGTCGAATTCCGCCATCGTTTTCTCTCTCTGAACCCTCAGTCGCCGGGTGTTCGCTCCGCTCGCTTGGCTACGCGCCCCTCGGCGCGCGGCGCGGTCGCGCCGTCCGGTCCCGGCGGCCCGGTCCCTGTCCGCTCTAACCAGGGCCGGTGCATAAACGGTTTCGCGGAGATTTGCACCGTCAGTTGGGAGCTGGTGGGCCCGGCAGGACTCGAACCTGCAACAACGCCGTTATGAGCGGCGGGTTCTAACCAATTGAACTACGGGCCCGATCGGCGGGACGCCCGGCGCATCATAGCGCGGGCACGCGCAGGCGGCGAACAAATGAGGGGTTGCAGAGAGAGAACAAATAGAGTACACAGGCCCTACGTCGACTCACGGCGGCTCACATTGCATCGGTTCCGGCCGTGTGAAATAAGGAGGCGAACATGGCGAATGCGGCGCTCCGCGTGGTTTCCGAGGGTTCCATGGATAAGCAGAAGGCACTGGACGCGGCGCTCGGCCAGATCGAGCGGGCGTTCGGCAAGGGCTCGATCATGAAGCTCGGCGATGGCGCCGCGGTCGAGATCGAGGCGATCCCGACCGGCTCCATCGGGCTCGACGTGGCGCTCGGCATCGGCGGGCTGCCACGCGGCAGGGTCGTCGAGATCTACGGGCCCGAAAGCTCGGGCAAGACCACGCTGGCGCTTTCCTGCGTCGCCGAGGCCCAGAAGCTCGGCGGCACCTGCGCCTTCATCGACGCCGAGCATGCCCTCGATCCGGTCTACGCCGGCAAGCTCGACGTCAATGTGGACGATCTGCTGATCTCGCAGCCGGATGCCGGCGAGCAGGCGCTCGAAATCACGGACACGCTGGTCCGCTCGGGCGCCATCGACCTGGTGGTGGTCGACAGTGTGGCAGCCCTGGTGCCCCGCGCCGAGCTCGAGGGCGAGATGGGCGATTCCCATGTCG
>JAPPMY010000176.1:2789-4079 GCA_028818855.1 Rhodospirillales bacterium | reverse complement strand
ACCATCACCACCAGGGGCGTGTCGCGGGGGATGCGCACCGTGGTCTCCCTGGGCGCGTCCGCCATGAGGATGTCGCCGAGGGTTTGCGCCGCCGCGCCTGCGCCCGCATGGAGCGCCTCCCGCTCGCCGCTCTCCCTGCGCTCGTGGAACACGGCGCCGTCCTGCATGGTCAGCGTTCGCGCCGGCATGGCGGCGGCGGTGAGGAAGCCTTCGGCGAAGCGCGCCGCGGCCGGAAGCAGGACGCGGGACAGGAAGTGGCGGTCGACCTCGCCCTCGATCCCGTAGCAGGCGCACTGGGGATCCACCGCCCAGGCGTCGACCGGGAAGGTCCGCCCCTTCCAGGCCAGGCTGGTGAGGCGCAGCACGAGTCTCTGGCCCACTCGCTCGAAGCCGCCGTGCGCCACCGCGCCGACGAGGGGCGGCTGCAGCAGCTCCAGCACCACCGGCCCCGGATAATCGGAGTCCACGGCATAGAGTGTGCGGGCATAGAAGCCCTGTCCCGCCGCAACTCGGGGCAATCCCGATCGATCGTGCTCCGGTCTCGCTGGTGCCGGTGCCGCAGCGCTTCGCTCCGCGTCGCTGCGGACCTGGGGAGCGGCATAGCGGAGGCGCACGATCTGTGGAGGCCGGGTCCAGCTCTCCAGCAGCACCGCGATCATCGCCGCCACGCCGGACTCCGCGTCGGTGCCGTGCACCGGGGGAAGCGCGGCGGTTTCGTAGACCGGAGCCGGCCGTTCCGCTGCGGCCGGCAGCTTCGGCGCCGCAGTATCGATCCTCGTGTCCTCCTGCAGATGTCCCTCGGGGAGGGACGGCTCCCGGTGTGACATCCGGGCCGGGCCGCTGACCGTGTCCACGAACGACCCGCCTTCTTCGAGCGCCTCTTTCAGACGCTGCTCGTCGCGTTCCCTGAGCGTCTCGTCGTACGCCGGAGACACCGGATCGTCGGGGTTGAACCTCACGTCACGATTGTCCGGCACGTCCGCCCATGCCGGCGCGGCACAGGCCAGCGTGCAGAATGCGGCAAGCACGAGCGCCCCGATGAGCCGCCTTGCACCCGCGTCCGATGCTGCGACACATGCGCTTCGCGTCATCTCTCTTCTCCTTCTTCATCGAATGCCGGCAGCGCCGTGGTCTCGTACCAGTCCCGGAAGGCGAGGCGCGTCTCGCGCCCGTCGCGGCTCACAAGGACGTACGGCACGTCCGGCAGGCGGTAGGCCCAGCGGCCGACCGCTCCGCGCTCCGCCGCCCACGGCCCCGGCGAGAGCAGTTGCGCGCGGGTCAGCAGCAGCA
>JAPPMY010000176.1:0-2689 GCA_028818855.1 Rhodospirillales bacterium | reverse complement strand
TCCTCGATCGGCCAGGGCGCACCGGTGGCGCCGGTGAACGAGACCGCCGTCACGTAGCCCTTGCGCACCGAGATCGCGGGGATCGCACCCTCGCCCGGCGCGCCCATGCGCACCCGCCGGATGCGCCCCGCGGGCGGCGGGTCCGCCGCCACGGAGGCCGCGCCCTGCGTCTCCCGCAGCAGTCGCCCCAGCGCCTCGATCTGCTCAGCCGTGAACGGCATCGCCGCCCGGCCCTCGCGCCCGACCTCGTCATCCGGCGCCGCGTGCTCCGGCCACGGGGGATCGCCCCGCCACAGGGGATCGCCCTGATAGAGATCGCCACCGCCATCCCGGCCGTCGCCCGCTGCAACCGATTCGACCGGTGCGGCGGCCAGCATCACGGCTGCGGCGAGGGCGGCCCGCACGGTGCACATCCTCATTGCACCGGCCTCCGCTTGTCCGCGATCAGCTGGGCGATGCCGATGCCCGCAAACCGCTCCGACGGCGGCACCCGCAGCACCAGCACCCGCGCCAGAAGGTCCTGGCTCACGCTCCGCGCTCCCGCCGAGAAGGTCACCAGCAGAGGGAACTCGATGGCCCAGGCGAGCCGCCCCTCGAAGTAGCGTGTCTCCGTCACCACCGGCGCGCCCTGAGCTACCGCCGACGCCACCTGCAGGTTGTCTCTCAGCCGGTCCAGAAACAGGCTCTCGTCGAGGCCCTCCAGGAAGGACTCGTAGCCGTCGTCGGTGAAGCTCTCGCGCACCGAGGCCAGGCGAAGCCGCCAGTCGTGGTGGCCGAGGGTGAACGCCTCGGTCACGGCGGAGACCGTCCAGTTCCTGAGCGCCGCGTCGGACATGATGGGCTCGTCGAGGGGGGTCAGGGGCACCAGCCTGCCGTCTGGCGTTGCGGCCACGGTGATGTAGACGGTGGAATGGAGTGCGATGTATCCCGCCAACGCAGCAACGGTCAGCGCGTTGCAGAGCAGGAGCCACGCCGCGGCCTTTCGCCAGTCGTGGTGCCGGTCTCGGTGAAAGGCAAAGCGGTTGACCGCCTGCCTGATGGCGCGCGCTCGTTCACTCATGGCGAAGCCCTCCGAGCCATGCGCCGATATCGTCGACATCGCCGACCCGATGGGCGACGCGGCCGTCGCGCGCCCGCCATGCGATCAGGGGCACGGCACCGGCGCCCCACGCATCGAACAGGGCGTTGTTGCGCGCAATGCGATGCCCGCCTTCAGGGCTTGCGTGCCCGGGGGCTCCCTCGAACCAGGCCATGGCGGGATCGGCGGCGGAGGCGATGGCGGCGGCCTCGCGGGCCGATGCGGCGCCCAGCACCCCGACCGGCACGACGTGCAGCTTCACGCGCCCCTCGAGCGCCGGCCGCGCGAGGCGAGCCACCGCGGCCCGGGACCAGCGGCAGCCGGGATCGGCGAAAATCAAGACAGGCGAACCGGTTCGGCCTAGCGTGAAGCCGAACCCAGACGCGGATCGCTCGAACAGCGCTTCGCTGCCAGGCATGCCCGGATTGTCGGCGTACGCGTGCGCGAGCTGCACCGAGGCACTCGGATTCCCCTCGTCGCCGTGCGATCTGACGGCGGCGGAAACCTCGCCGATTGGAGCGGCTTCCCGCACAATCGGTACCGCGGTGGTTTCCGCGCTCCCACCGCTTCCGTTTCGGGCAGCCGCGATCTGACGGTCGGTGAGCAGCGAGCCGTCGGGTTCGTAGAGCAGGCCCGCGACCGCATGGCCGTCCGGCGTCAGGTAGAGGCCGTAGGCGTCGCCATCCGCGAGTTCCACCAAGTGCCCGTCGAGTCCGCCCCGTTCGCCCAGAGCCATAATGCGGGCGCCGTTCGCGCGGAGCGCGGCGAGCATCGCAGGTTCCTTCGGTCCTCCGAGAGGCCGCCGATCGTGGGCCGCAGGCTCCGCCGCGTCGTGGGCGAGTGCCCGTTGCGCGGGTGGTGCGGACCACAGGAAAAGCTGGAGCAGCGCCATCGTCGCGGCGACGGGAATGGTCATGGTCGGCTTCATTGCGCGTCTCCAACCGTGCCGGCTCGACCCGGCTCGACCCGGTGCAGAACGGCATACGTGCGGCCGCCCCACCGCTTCGCGCCAACTGGCGGATGAGGCAGATGCGACAGGGCTGCGAACAGCGTCTCGGCTGCCGCCTCGAACGCGCCTGCGAATGTCCGCCCCTCGTGAAGCCGGTAGCGCCGGTCGGTCAGGAACACGACCTCGACGCCCGCGCGACCGCCCCAGCGGCTCATCACGTCGCGCAGCATCTCACCGGAATGCACGTGCCAGAGACTCGGGCCGGGATTGCCCCGCTGTTCGAGCGTCGACTTGAGCGCCGACTCCGCGGCTTCCGAGCCGGTCGCCTCCACGGTCACCGGAGGGGCTTCGTCCTGCGGCACATAGAGGAAGCCCGCGTCACCGGCCGCAGAGAAGCAGACTGCGGCGAACACCGTTGCCGCCGTCAGCCGAAGTCCACGAAGCGCCGCACGCGCCTTGCATGCAACGCGGGACGTTTGCCGGCCGCCCGGGCGCGCACCGCCCTGAGTGCCGCGTGCAGCCGGTAGCCCCTGGCTTCCGCCACCCTCAGCGCCGCCACCGCGAGCACGGCCGCGGCCGTCGTCCACCACGCGGGCACGAACAGCCAGACCGTCAACAGCACCAGCAGCCGCGCGTCGATGACGTAGAAGCGCACCGGCCGC
>JAPPMY010000070.1 GCA_028818855.1 Rhodospirillales bacterium | reverse complement strand
GCCTGCTTCATGTCGGCATAGCGCCGGGAATGGTTCAGCCAGATATCCCCGGACCGGAACGCATCGCGCAGATGGAACATTACCGCGACGACCCAGAGACGTTCCCTGTCGCCATGTTCGTTCCGCATTTGCCTGCGCCAGTTTGACCGGGGCCGCAGGAACGCGACCTCGTCGGCAACGACGTCCAGCCCATCCCGGATCACTGCTGAGGCATCGAGCAGCGGCGCTGCCACCGAAGCGCCGGAGATCTCCAGCGCGTTCAGCATGCGCGGCGCATACAGCCGGAACCGATGCCGGCCTTTCGCGACATGATCCGGGGGATCAGCCTTGACGGTTTCGGTCAGCCGCCCGGCCTTGACGGCGAGCGTCTCCAGAGCGCCCCATCCGTAGGAAGCCTCGACTGCGTCCTCGAGTGAAGACTCATTGCTTTTCGCTTCCATCAGGGCGTCAGCGAGATTCCGAAGCGAACCGAGGGTATCCTGGATGTCGGTACGCGCCTCTTCGACACGAAGATCAGCAAGCTTCTTTGCCTCCCGGAAGATCGTGCCGACGATCCGGTCATGGGTTTCCACGACGGTATCCGCAATGGCGGCGCCCCACTCCACGACACAGGCCGCCAGGATGGCCGGACGACGGTCACCGGAGATATCGAGGAGCCCGTCGGTGAAGTACCGCTCACCCTGACGGCGCAGACGCGTGATCCTGTGGGGTGGAATGCCATCGAGAACCGCCGCCGGAAGATCTATCGCCTGCAGGAATTCGAGCCGGTCGAGAAGGCGGTTGATGTCGGCCGAGTTGTTCCCGGCCTCGAACTGACGCAGCCATATGAACCGGCTCACATGCCCGTCGGTGTTTTCATTCAGCAGGTTGTCGAGACGCATGCGCATCCTGCCATCGAGGCGCGCGGCAATCCGGGCATCGATCCGTCGCTCCGCCGCGACCAGGGCGTCAGCGCAGAGTCTCTCGATGACCGACATGCCGGGCAGGATGATCTGCCTGCGGCGGCACTCTTCCACGAAGCTGCGTACCAGTTCCTCACCGGATCCCGCCGCTTCGGCCTGCTCCGTGAGCCAGGACTTCACCTGGCGCGCCCGCTTGCCCGTGAACATCCCGTAGCCGTAGATCCCGCGCAAGGCACCAAGATGCTCGCGGCGGGTTTCTTCCCGAACCGCATACGGCAACAGGTCATCCGGTTTCAGGCCCAGTTGGGCCGCAATGAAACGCGACACTTCCTCCGGGATCACCTCGCCCGGTTTCAACAGGCGCCCCGGACAACGAAAGGCGCAGAGTTGAAGCGCGAAGCCAAGCTGGTTTTCAGGTCGCCTTCGCTCCCGGATGTGTTCGATATCGTCATCCGCCAGGGTGTAGTGCTGCAGCAGGGATGCCTCGTCTGTCGGCAAATCGATAAACGCGGCACGCTGCCGCTCCGTCAAAAGGCTGCGTCTTGGCAATTTGGGTGTCTCCGTCCGTTGCGATGTGTGGGTGTCCGAAAGACCACTGTCTATCGAACATTGAACAGGCGGAAAATTGCTTAACGTACGATCCTGCCCCCTACCGGAATCGACCCGAAGCGCGCCGAACGACCTGCCTCCAAGCTCCCAGATCCGAGTTTCGGACAGATTCGCGCCCTGAAGCGGCGAGATCGGCTCCTAGAAGCCTCCCGGAGGCACGGAAGGAGGATCGGACGATGTTTCCGGATCGGCCCCGGCGCCATCGCCGCTGTGCGGACGCTTGTCGGGCCTCTCCGGCGAAATCAGGGGATTTCGCCCTTCAGAGCCGGGATGGGACGGCGCCGGTCTCGGAGGCTGCGTGAGGCCGGACCAACTCGAAGAGCAGCTGCCGATCTGCTTGAATGCTATTTGCGAAACCGCCCCATTTCGATAATATCCGGCCAGCCTGTTTTCGTTTCGCAAACAAGGACGCCGCAACATGCCCGGATCCGCAAGGAATCGCTATCCTCATGGCCGCACCATCCGCTGCGCCGGCTGCTACCGGGCGTTTCTCCCGGCCCCGCTTCCGCCGGCGATCGAGTGGGACCCGCCACTTGTCGCCGCGCTCTCGCGTGCGGACCTTGCCGTTGGACCAATGGCATTTCCTTAGCGGTTCGTTCGCGTTTCCCTAGGCTCCCGCGCTTCGGGATTCGCCGTTCGCGCGGCCGGGATTTGCCGACGAGTTGGCGGTTCGGCACCGCGTTGCGCCGGAATTCGACTTTCTCGTCGGCTTCGCCCGGCGTTTCGGCTAGACGGGGAGCGGTTTCGGCGCGGGATTTCGGTTTCGGCCGGCCTTTCGCCGGACCGGTTCATCGGCTTCGCGGTTCCGGCCCCGGACGATGCCGGGCCGGGCATTCAGGCTTCGGCCGCCGCCGGCACCCTGGGAATCTTGCCGGGGGTCCGGCTTCTTTTCCGGCTCCACTTTTTGACGGGCTTTCCGGACGCGCGCTCGTAGGATCTGCCCGGCCGCAGGCGGCTTCGCACCGCGAGGATGGAGGCCATCATGTCGTTGACGCACTCCGAGAGGGCCGCGGCCCGCCGAAGCAGAAGCGCTTCAAGATGCATCGACAGCATGGCGACGGCGTTCTTGAAGTTCACGGCCCAGGGCTGCTTCTCGCCGGTTTGCTCCCGCGCGAGCCGCTCCTTGCCGCGGTTGGCGAACAGGCGGTCCAGCGCGATCAGGTTGAAGCGGGCGTAGAGCTCCTGCCGCGCGCCGCGCTCGGTCCGGCCGTGGAATTCATCCACCGCGACGGTTCCCTTGGAAGTCTTGCAGAGCTCCTCGATCGACCACCTTCCATGGTAGAGATCCGAGAGGGCCGGGAGGGGGAAGCACTCGTCGTCGAGCAGCGTCGTGACTAGGTAGAACTCGGTTTTCCCCGCCACGTAGCGGACCGCCCGCGCGCGGAGCGGCTCGAACTTCCGGCCGGGGCGCTTCTTGCGCAGATCGCGCAGCGCGTCGCGGCCCGGCTCCAGCGCGGCGATCGCGTCGTCCTCCCCGCTCGCCATGAACTCCTCAAGGGCCTTGGCGGCGCCGCTCTGGAGGCGGAACACCGGATCGAGGCCGCGCTCCGCCATCTCGTAGATCATGTCGTAGGAGAAGCAGCCCCGGTCGAACGCGACGACGTCGCCGGGCCCGAGCGCGTCGAGGTGGCGGATCGCGGCGGCGCGTTCGCAGGCGTCCGCCGAGAGCGAGAAGGCGAACGGGATCTTCCCGTCCAGGCGGTAGAGGCAGGACACCAGGCCCTGCGGGTAGCGGGCGTTCGCGTTCGGCGTCGGGTAGCCCCGCTCGACCAGCGGGCGGGGCAGGTTCATCTTCGCGCCGTCCACGGCGAAGACGCGTCGCCCGTGCCACAGGGCGCCGTCGCCGGCCCGCTCGAGGATTTTGCCGTGCAGCTTCAGGAAGATGCCCTCGTCGAGGCGCATGCGGGCCTTGCAGATCGAGGAGGCGGCGACGGGCCGGTCCTGCGGAAGCTCGACGCCGAGCCGGCGGCACGCCGTCCACAGCTCCTGCAGCGCGGTCCCGCAACCCTTCTCCCCCCTCGAGACGACCAGGCGGAAGATGAACAGCATCACGATCAGGCTGTTGAGGACCCGGCGGCGCCTCATCCATTCGCCGTCGTGCTCGGCCGCCAGGTCCGCCGCGTCGTCGATGATCTCGCGCCACATCTCCGCGGACCCCTCCTCGACGGCGGCCGAGGGCCCGGGCCTCCTGGGACGGCTCGGCTCTGCCCGTCCCGTCAGGATGTCGCGGAAATCCAATTCGAAGGGCCAGGCGTAGATCTCCTTGGCCGGCTTTTTGCCCCCGCCCGCCGTCATCCCGACGAAGCTCCAGTTCGCCGCCCTGTAGCAGGCGCCGTCGTGGCGGGTCGGATCCACGAACGTCTCGCACAGCGCCGGCCTGCAGCCGTGCTCGCGCTCCCACGTCTCCGGCAGCCGGCGCGCGGCAAGAGAGAGAACCTTCGAGGCGAGGTTCGGCACCTTCACCCAGGGCGGGATCAGGAAGCGGCTGTTGGAGATCGCCAGGTGCAGCCGCCTGTCGCGGTCCGCCTCGCTCCACCCGATCCAGTCGTCGCGCGCCGCCAGGCGCCTCGCGCCCGCCTCGAACAGCAGGCAGGCGAGCCTGCGGCCGAGCGCGTCGACCGCGAACC
>JAPPMY010000230.1 GCA_028818855.1 Rhodospirillales bacterium | reverse complement strand
CCCGCGGCACCGGGGGCAAGCCCGCGGCACCCAGCCATTCGACGCCGAGCGAAGAGGCCGCAGCGTCGACTGGCGAGGGTACCTGGTCGACTGCCTCCCTCCAGGACCTGCCGACTTCCTCCCTCAGACACGCGGCATCCGATTCGGTGTCGTCCGCGCAGCTCGGGAAGGTCGCGTGAGCATGCGAGCAGCAGGGGCACACAAAGCGGGGGCGAATGCGCCCGCGGCCATGAAGATCACGAAGAGGGGCCGGCCAATGAGGCGGGCCCCCTTCGGGACAGCTCCGGGGGCATGTGTGACTGCCCTCGGCAAGTCATCACCGCGCCGGCGCGGCTCGCCGGCAACTTTGTCACAGGAGCATGAGATGAAAGTGAAGAATGGTCTGCGGGCCGTTGCCCGCTTCACCCGGGCCAAGGAGGGCGTGTCGGCGATGGAGTACGCCATCGTCGTCGGGATCGTCGTCGCCGGTGTCGGAGGCGCCGTTTGGGCGTTCACGGACGACGTCGAAACGGCGGTCGGAACTATCGGCGACAAGGTGACGGCGGGTGCTAACACGATGCCGGCAGGCAGCCTCGCCCAACCCACCACCCCGTGATCCGCTACGCGTAACGCGAAACGGTACGGACGTGAGCCTGGGCGGCGCTTCGACCGTCGCCCAGGCCTCTCCGGACAGTGGAATCCGGGAGGTTGGGAGACAGGCATGGATTTTGCAACGTGTGTGCCCGCTCAGCGGGCGATCCTGCCACCCCGGCGGAGCGGCAGGATTCGCCGAGCCAACGCCGGAATGCGCGATCTCGGCCGGCCTCAAATTGTTTGTTCAATTGTTTGTATGAAAAGCGAAGGCAAGTCGGCACGCAGGAAAGATGGAGTGCGGAGTTACATGACGGGACTCGGTGGGCAAACCGATGCTGGCGGTACGCGGGGCGGTGGCGAGGCGACGGACGGGATTGCCCCGGAGCCTCATCGCGCGCGGTACCTGTCCCGCTCGCGCCGGCCGATCGGCCGAAGTGCCATCGCATCCGGGACGTCTCGGGCGTCGTCGTCGGGGACGGTCATGCCCGGGTTCCACGTAACGCGAAGGGACGCGGCGTCATGAGCGAATGGGGCGTGCACGGAGCCAGAGCGGCCTTCCAGGGGATGGTGGAAGGCCTGATGAGAACGTTGCTGGAAGAGCATCCCACGCTGCTGGGAGAGATCGATGTCTCCAACCTGACGGATTCCGGCTACTGCAAGGACGTGCTTGAGCTGAACATCGCGAACTTCGCGCTGCTTCGCCACCGGGACCAGGGTCACATGATTCAGGGCTACGCCCGGTATTGGAAGCATGTGTACGCCGGCGAGTTCTATGTCTGCTCTCAGTGGTGGAAGGATCATCACCGCTCCAACGCCGCCGCCCTGTCGCGGTTCGCGACGGGCCTTGCCGGGAGGCAGCCCGGGCACGCGGGCGCTCCGGAGCTTCTGCGGCACGCCGAGGCGCTCGACCGTTACGCCGAAGACGGCGATCCGTCATGCCTGGATGCGCACCAGCTGAACTCGCTGGGTGCAGCGCAGAATGGCTGAAGAGATGAAGCGCGCACCTTCCGGTACGGGCGTTTCTGCGCCGATGACCGGCCGTCACGGAAGACGCCGGAACGACAGCTGTGGCCGGCGGGCCGCAACGATCGGTCCTGGCGGTGGCGAGGGAGCGCGGCGGCCATGACTCTCGGCGCCTCCAGCCCGGTCGCATTCGCCGAGGCGCGTCCGCCGAGCGACCGAGTCCGTAAGTCGGAGACGCGGCAGGGCGCCCCCGACCTGGGCGCTCTGGAGGCTCTGCTCGCCGATGCTGCGGCCATTTCGTCCGAGGAAGCCGCGCTCGCCGGCTCAACCGCCGGGTCTCCCGTCCGGGGCGAAGCGGACGCTGGCGGCAATGGTACCGGGGAGGCGCGACTCGAAGACGCTCTTGCCGAGTCGGTGTCCGAGTTTGCCGAGTCGCCTACCCATGCCCTGCAGGAATCCGCCGATCCTGAGCGCATCGCCGACGATAGTCCTGCGGTGCATCTGCCCACGAACCACGAGACGCCCGATGTTCCGATCGAACACGGCGCCCGCCGCGCGGAACCGACAGATCTCGCCGACGCTGCAGGCCCGGCTACCGGGGACGGCGACCCGGCACGCGACAGGGCCGATGCCGGTAGTTCGCATGCCGCACCCTCGGCCGGAGACATCGTCGAACGAGATACGAGTGCCGCAGACACAAGTGTCGCAGACACGAGCGCCGTAGAGACGAGTACCGAAGGCACAGGTGTCCAAAACACAGGTATCGAGACCTCGTCTGGAGCGGACTGGCCGCAGGCAGCCACCGATCCATCCGGGAACGAGCACGGCGTCCGAAGCGATGGGGCCGGGACCGACGGCTCGGATCGGACCGCGGCGGCCAACACCGCCAACGCTGCAGCCTCCCTGGCCGACACCCTCCTCCGGGACATCGCGGAGGCGCCCACGGTTTCTTCCGATTCGACCGTTTCGGGCGAGACCGATGCAGCCGGTCTCACGATGGACGCACCGCTGTTCCAGGATCCGCATCCGGAGGGCGGCGGGAATGATGGTCCGCGCAGTCGGGTTCACGATCCGCTCTTAGGCGCCGTGTCGCGGGGTCCGGATGCCACCGAGGCCGTCGAGGCGCCGGACGGCGCATCCGCGCAACTCCTCGCGCCTGATGACGGCGCAGGCCAGTCCATGGGCAAGGCAAGGCCGGATGAGTCGCAGTCTGCGGGCCAGGACGGGACTTCCACCAACACCGAAGCCGGATCGGCTGCTGCCGTTGCCAAGGGAGCCGCCGGCGACAGTGAAGCGGATGACTCAACCTTGCCCGGGCCCGCCGAAGCCGGCGCGCGAGCCGCTTCGCCCGTGGACGAGAAGCCCGAAACAGGCGACGAAGCCTCAGGCGACCGTTCCGACGGGGGCATTGAGGCCAAGGCCGACGCGGCTGCTGCTCTCCTGGACAGCACTCTCCTTCGGCAAATCGCGGATTCGCCTGCGGTCTCTTCGGACTCGGGCTCTTCGGACCGTGCCGATGCGGCCGATCTGGCGGCTACTTCCACGGATCACGATACCCGGCAGGGGGCGGGCGTCGATTCGCTGACAAATCGGGAATCTCACCTCCCGCTCGAAGTCGACTCGCTGGATGCGGATGTCCCCGCGGCTACTGATGTTCGCCCGAAGACTCTTGAGCGACTCGAGTCGCTCAAACCCGACATCGGGCAGTCCATCGACCAGGCCGACACGGTCGAGTCACTGGCTGCGGTTGCCGCCTGTGGAGATGGCGTGGCGACCGGCGATGAAGCTGAGCCCGTCCGTCGTCTGCGGGATTTGGGCGGTTCTCCACCTTCCGGTACCGACGCCGGCCACGAGGAGTCGCCGATGCGCCGGATCGCCGACGGGGTGACGGCGTCCGCCGCCGGGCCTGCAATGTCGGCCGAAACGGACTCTCAAGAGACCGGTGCCGCGCCGTCCGGCGATGCGGGCCTGTTGGAACAAAGCGATGCAGACGATGAAGTTGCGGTGCGTTCAGCGGGTGCGGCCAAGATCACCCGGTCAGAATCGAAGGGAACGCAAGAAGACTCTGCTCCGGCCGCACTCGGACGGCTCGACAGGCGCAGCGACCTGTCTGCGGAAGCACCGCCGCCTGCTCGGCCGACAGTACCCGAGGCCGAGTCGCCCTTGGACCCGGCGGATGCCGATGAGCCGGTGAACGTCGCCACGACCGGAGACCCCGGTGAAGGGGACATGGAGTCGGAGGACGGCAGCGGAACGGTCAGTCACCTGCCCGATCCGAGCGGCTCGTTCACTTCGGGAACCGACGTCGGCCGCGACGAGGCGCTCCTGCGTCAGATCGCCGACGTGGTGGCGGCTTCCGCCGGCGAGGCCATCGACTCGGCCGGCGCGGAACTGCCCGGAAGCGGCACTGCAGCGGCACGCGGTTCAGACAGCGCACCGGAGCAGGGCGATCCAGGCGCAGCGAATGTCCCTTGTTCGGAGGACGCGGATGTCATCGTGCCAACCGGGCCCGAGAGCTCCGAAGCGCGGTCTGCCCCGATCGTACCGAAAGGCCTCGACAGTCCCGGCGACCCGCGCGGGGAAGCGTCCCCGCTCCCCGGGTCCGTCGAGCCCACGACCGAGTCGCCCGGAGAAGACACGGGAACAGTTGAAGCAACGATTGCCCGGACGATCGAAGTCGCCGGTGCTTCTGCAGTCCCGCCGGCAGCATCCGAGTCCGCAGATCCCTTCGACCGGACTAGCCTCGGCAAGACGGCGGCTGCCGCCCCGACGGAATACCTGGATGACTTAGAGTCCGAGCCGGACGACGGCGCCGTCTCCGTCATTCACCTGCCCGACTTGAGCCGCACGGAGCCCCCCGGAACTGCCGGGAGCCACGACGGGTCGCTGCCGCGGCAGACCGCCGACGCGGAGGCGGCGTCAGCTGGCGAGCCCGCCGGGCCGCCCGAAGCGGCTTCGCCCCAGTCCGAAGACGAGCGGCCGCATGGCATTGCAGCCGCGCCGCAGGTGGAGGACGCGCCCTCACGGGACGACGCGTCTCCCGAGTACGCAAGCGCCGAGGTCCTTACAGAGTCGGTCGAGGCGCAGGCGCCCGCCGTCCCGACCGAGGTCGAACGGGACGAAGAACACGGCGGCCTCGCGCCCGCCGGCGCCATCGGCCCCGACGCTTCCGCCGCTGCACCCGGGATCGAGTTCGACGACACGCTTGTGCTGGAGCTTGACGGAGTGTCGCCGGTGTCGTCCGGAGAGACCGGTGCTCCGGACTCCACGCTGGAAGCCCCTGGCCGGAGCGCCGGCACCGACACCCGTTCACCGTCCGCTCCGGAGCCCGCCTTCGACGTCTCCCTGCCGGACGCCGACCCCGATCATTCAGGCGTGTCCCGCCTCGAACCGGCGGATGAGTACGCGGATATCGTCCTCGAGACGGCGTCTCCCGGCCCTGCGGCAGCCCTGGCCTTCGCGACCGATGCGGAGACAGAGTTGGCGCTGCGCGACGGGCTGCTGGGCTTCGGGTCCGCCTCCGCCGGGACCGCCGAGCCGCAGGTGTGGCAGGGCGGGCTGAGGGCTGCGATCGCGGCGCTGGCCGAGGGCCGCACGGCACCGCTGGTCATCGTGGATATCGACGGGGTCCCCTATCCAGCGGGCGCCATTCACGAGCTGGCGGCGGTGTGCGAGGTCGGCACCGTGGTGGTGGCCGTGGGCTCCGACGTCACCGCGCGCCCGGGCCGGGAGCTGCTGCTGTCGGGCGTCAGCGACTATCTGGCCAAGCCGCTGACGGCGGAGTCGGTGCGCGGGGTGGCGTCGCGCGCCCTCGGGGATGAGGCGGGTAGCCGCTCCGGCGGCCGTGTCGCGTGCTTCATCGGCTGCGGGGGCAGCGGTGCGACGACGCTGGCGACCGCGACGGCGCTGCAGGCGGCGTCGCGCGGCTGCTACGTCTCGGTGCTGGATCTGAGCCGCTCGGTTGCGGCGGCGGCGCTGGCCCTGGGGGTCGAGCCCGTGGCCGGTCTGGACCAGCTCCTCGAGACGGCGGACAGGATTCCGGTGGAGCCCGAGTCGCTGGACGGCGTCTGCGGGCGGCGCTCGGACCGGATCGAGGTGTATGCCCATCGCTGGAGCCCGGAGCATCCGGCTGCGGCCACGGCTGCGGCGGTGGACCGTCTGCTGGCGGCGCTGAGGCAGCGCTCGCAGCTGGTGCTGCTGGACGGCCTCGACGAAGCGGGGATGCGCTTTCTCCCCTGCGCCGAGGTCGACACGAGGGTGTTCGTCGCGGAGCCGACGGCGGACAAGACGCGTCATCTCGGGCGCACGATCGACCTGCTGGACGCCGGCCGGCCCCTGGTGTTCGTGCAGAACCACACGCGCGCCTTCAGGCGCAACGGTTCGGGGCAGGCCCTGCGCGAGGTCGGGATCGGGATCGATCCCGACGCGACGATCCCGTTCGATCCCGCCGTTCCGGAGACGGCCGATCGAGGCTGGCCCCAGGGAACGCTGCCCCGCTCCCTGCGCAAGCCCGTGGCGGCGCTGACGGACCGCCTGATGGAGGCGTCGGCGGGATCCGAGGCCATGGCGGCGCTCGTCTCCGCCAGAGCGGCGTGACCATGGCAGCCCGCGCCTTCGGCCGCCGCCCCCGGCCAGCTGCTCCGATACCTGCGCCCAAGGCGGCGCGGGCCGCGCCGGCCCCTGCCCCGGCTGCCGCGCCGGAGCAGGGGAGCCCGCCCCGGCCGCGCGGCAGGAGCAGCGGCGGCATCTCCGAAATCGTCTCGAAGATACATCCGACGATCGTCAAGTCGCTCGACATGACGAAGATCGCGGAGCTCGACAACGAGCGCCTGGCCTCGCAGCTGCTGGGGTTCCTGGAGACCGGCGAGGCGGGTCTGCCGGACCTCAGCCCGCTCGACCGCCAGCAGGTGGTCACCCAGCTCGTCCACGACATCAAGGGCCTGGGGCCGGTCGAGCCGCTGCTGCTGGACCGGCGCGTCTCCGACATCCTGATCAACGGCATGGATTCGGTCTACGTGGAGCGGAACGGGCAGCTGCAGCAGGTGGACGTGCGCTTCCGCGACGCCGAGCACCTTCTCCATATCGCCCAGCGGATCGCGGGCTGGGTGGGGCGCAGGGTGGACGAGTCCAACCCCATGGTGGATGCGCGTCTTCCCGACGGCTCGCGGGTCAACATCATCATCCCGCCGCTTGCGATCGACGGGGCTGCGGTCTCGATCCGGCGCTTCACGCTGAAGGGGATCGGGCTCGAGGAGATGGCGGAGCGCCAGGTGATGTCGGCGGCCATGGCCGAGGTGTTCCGGATCTGCGTGAAGGCGCGGCTCAACGTCCTGATCAGCGGCGGCACGGGCTCGGGCAAGACGACGTTCATGAACGCGCTGTCGCAGCATATCGACCACGGCGAGCGTCTGGTGACCATCGAGGACGCGGCGGAGCTGCAGCTGCAGCAGCCGCACGTGGTGCGGCTGGAGACCCGGACCATGAGCGCGGAGGGCACCGGCGAGGTGACCATGAGGGACCTGCTGGTGAACACGCTGCGGATGCGCCCCGACCGCATCATCGTGGGCGAGGTGCGGGGCGGCGAGGCGACGGAGATGCTGCAGGCGATGAACACCGGCCATCCGGGGTCCATGTGCACGCTGCACGCGAACAGTCCGCGCGACGCGCTGACGCGTCTGGAGAACATGCTGATGATGGCGGGCACGGAGATGCCGCTGCCTGCGATCCGGCGCCAGATCGCATCGAGCGTGGACATGATCGTGCAGCTTGCGCGGCTTCGCACCGGACATCGCTGCGTGACCAGCCTGACCAACGTGGTGGGTCTCGAGAACGACATCGTGACCACGGAAGAGCTGTGGCGTCGGCGTCCGACGGCGGAGACCCGGCACATCTTCGAGACGTCCGGCAGGCAGCCGTCGTGGATGGAGGCTGTGGATGCCGTGAGCCTGCGGGACAACCTGCTGGCGGCACTCAAGGCGGACCCCCGGATCGGGGAGGCGCAGACGTGAGGCGCTGCCACAGCGTCATCGTGCTTCCGGGCAGCGTGCCCGTGCTCGTGGCCGTGCTCGCGATGCTCCTGGTCCTTCCGGCCGGGCAGAGCCGGGCGGCGGCACGGGTGCAGCAGGCTGCGCATGTGCTGGTCGCCGAGGAAAGGGCGGGACCGGTCCCGGTGCTTGCGGCCGCGCGGTTCCTGCCGGCCGGCACGCTGCTTGCGGACGGGCATGTCACCGAGGTCGGCATCGAAGAGCACCTGGTCGGGCCCGGGCATTTCGAGATCGGGGGCCTCGGTCCGGAGGACATGCCTTACGGCTACGGGGTTCGCGAGGCGGTCGAAGCGGGCACGCCGCTGACGCGGCTCTCCCTGGTGGCACCCGGGCACGGGCAGTTTCTGGCCACGGTGCTGAAGCCAGGCATGCGCGCCGTCACCGTCACGCTCGGGGCTGCCAAGGGCATCCTGGGGCTTGTCCATCCGGGGGACCGCGTGGACGTGGTTCTGACTGCGCGTTCGCGCGAGAGCAGCCGGCAGAGCGTGCTGGGGCGAAGGTTCTTGGAGAACGTGCGCGTCGTTGCCCTGGACCGGCAGACCGGTGGCGCTGCGGGCGCGGCCCCGCCGAGGGACGAGGTGGAGCGCCGGGAGACCGTAACGGCGACACTGGAGGTCCTGCCCTCTCAGACTGGCCTTGTTGCCCTGGCCGCGCTCGAGGGCCAGCTCTCGCTTGCCTTGCGCCCGACGGCTGCCGCCGGCGCTGCGGGTGAGGCGTTCGATGCGGCCGACATGGCAGGGCCGTCAGCCCAGCCGCCGGAGAGCCTGCGGCATCAAACCGTCCGGTTCGTGCGCGGCAGAGCGGTCAGCGACGTCGTGTTCGGAGACGCCCTCCAGACTGCCTCGCGTCCGGAAGCCGCCCTGGAGGCAGGATCGGAGCCCGAGGCCTTGCACCCGCTCTCTTCGGGTCGGTCCGATCTCGGACTTGACCCGGCGATGCGTGCCGGCGGCCGTGCGGTGCCGGCCGGTGAAGTGGAGTCCGGGTTGGAGGCGCAATCCGTCTTCTCTCCCTCGGCGGAGGAGGTGCTGCGGCAGGACGGGCAGCCGGGTTTGCCGGGTATCGAGGGGCGGCATCCGCTTGCGGCAACATCCGCCGATCCCGGGAGCGTCCTCGTGCAGCAACTGGCCGGCGGTGTCGGTCTCTCGGGCGCTGTCGACCCGATGGGTGCGGCGGAGAAGGCGGTCGAGCTCGTGGCCGCCCCGCTCCCGGAGAGCGCTCCGGCAGAGAACGCCAGGGATGCGGGTCCAGCGCCCGAGACCCTGCGCGCACTCACTATGGCCCGGCACGACCTCGACGGTGCCTCGGAGGAGGCTGTCGGTCGGGAGTCAGTGCCGTCCTCCGCGGTTGGACCGGTAGCGACGGCGGAGTTCGCCCCCTTCCCGGGGGAAGGAACGCCGGTGCGGAGCGAACAGCCCGCCGCGTTCGGCGTCGCACCGCGCGATGCGCTCGCGGCGGCAGACGTCGATCGCGCGGACCCTGGTGTGCAGCTCCCGGCACCCGGCGCGTCGCTCGCCGGCGAGGGCGCCTCGGCGGCGGCTGCGATCGAGGCGGTGGGGCTCTCGGCGGTCTCGCAGCGGGGAGTCGGGCCGGCAAAGAGCGGCGTGGGGGCGTTGCCGGCTCTCAATTCCCTGGGCGCGCCGGCGACGAACCGTCGCGCTGCGGCACCTGCTGCCGAGGAGCCTGCCGGCCAAAGGGCGTCGGCAGTCGGGGCGGTCGAGCCGCCGGCGGCCGCGAGGGCGGCTCAGGCTGCGGTCGCTTCGCTTCCGTGGGACCTCTTGTCCGAGAACAGGATGGTCATTGTCGGCGGCCCAATCCTGCTTCTCGGCCTGTCCGGGGCCTTTCTGTGGCTTCGCCGCCAGGACAAGGCGTTGCGGGCGCGGCTTCAGTCGGTCGGTGCGCCGCTCACCGGACACGGCCCCGTGGAGCGGGTCGCGCCGGAGGAGAGCATCTTCCGCCCCACGCGTCCGAAGTCCCGGCTTTCGTGGCTCTGGCACCGGATCGAGCGGCGCTACCCGCTGATCGACGCGCCGCGCGTGTTCCCGCGCCTCGTGGGCGTCGGCGTTCTTGCGGCCGCCCTGGTCTGGGCGGGGATGTGGGTGCTGGGGATGTCGGGGTGGTTGTCGCTGCCCGCTGCCGCCATCGCGGGCTTCGCCGGCGCCTGGTTCTTCCTGCGCCGGGTCCAGGCGCGCATGGAGCACCAGTTCATCCAGCAGTTCCCGGAGATCGTGGACCAGATCGTGCGGCTCTCCGGCGCAGGCCTGCCGCCGCTGGAGGCGCTTGGCAAGGTTGCCGAGGACGCGCAGCAGCCGGTGAAGGGGGTTCTGGAAGAGGTCTCGGACGCTCTTCTGGCCGGCCTGGACGCCGACACCGCGCTCGGGATGGTTGCAGGCCGGGTGCGTCTTGCGGAGTTCACGCTGTTCGCCGCGGTGATCCGGCTTCAGCGGCGTGCGGGGGGCAGCATCTCCCAGTCGTTCTCGAATCTCGCGGCCACGCTTCGGGAGCGGCGCACGACGGGGCTGAAGGCGAAGGCGTCGACGGCGCAGACGCGGCTCACGCTTCTGGTTCTGATGCTGATGCCGCCCGTGGTGCTCGGGGTCCAGAGCATGACCTCGCCGCAGTCGGTGGACCTGCTGTTCAACTCCGAGGACGGCAAGACCCTGCTGCAGCTTGGCGTGGGCCTGATCGTCGCCGGCCTCGTCGTGGCGCGTCAGATCGCGGCCCGGGGCGCGAAGTAGGCAAGGGAGGAGAGAGAGTGACATCTTCGATGATCGTGCTGGCGGGGATTGCCACCAGCGGGGTGCTGCTGATCCTGCTGGCTCCCTTCATCTTCGGGGAGACGCAGCGGACGCGGCTCCTCGACCGGCGCCTCGCCATGGCGCGCCGGGAGGCGCTGCGTGCGGTGCCGGGCTCCGGCGCCCAGGCCCTGGCGGCGGTGCAGATCCGCTCCTTCGGCCCGGCGCTGTTCCAGGCGCTCTCGATGCTGGTTCCGGTGGGCGCGCGGGAGCGGGAGAAGCTCACGCGCACCCTGCGCCTCGCGGGGTTCGCACGCCAGGACGCGCTTTCTCTCTACCTGTCGTGCAAGCTGGCCTTCAGCGTGCTGGGCGCCGGCCTCGCCGCGCTTGCGGCGCAGGCGATCGGCCCCGTGTTCGCCTTCCTCCCCCCCGGCGTGCTCGTCGCGGTCGCGGGCGTGGCGGGGTTCGTGATCGGGGGCATCGTTCCCGAGTACGGGGTGCGCTCACTAGTGAGCCGGCGCAAACGCAGGATGAGCAGCGCGCTTCCCGACGCCCTCGACCTGATGACCATGTGCCTGGAGTCGGGCCTCACCTTCGAGCGGGCGCTGGCGACGGTCGCAGACGAGCTGATGCCGATCGAGCCGGACCTCGCGGCCGAGTTCCGCGTCATCGAGGCCGAGCTGCGGGTCGGCTCGAACCGCCGCTCGGTGCTCCAGGCGTACCACGAACGCACGGACGTCGAGGGCCTGAAGGATCTCGCGATGAGCCTGATCCAGGGCGACCGCTACGGAACGCCGCTGACCCAGTCGATGAAGAACATCGCGGAGGGCGAGCGGGTGCAGCGTGCCGCCCGCATCTCGGCATGGGCGTCCAAGCTGCCCGTGCTGATGACGCTCCCGATGCTGCTCCTGGTAATGCCCGGGATCATGCTCCTGGTGGCGGGGCCTGCGGCGTTGACCGCGATGCGAGCCATCGGCGGGCTGGGCAGTATCGGTGGTGTACCCGGTGGTGAGTGAGATGCGCATCGAATCCCTTCTGATCTTCGCGGCCGCAGGTCTGGCCGGCCTGCTCATGGCCGTCGGCGTGCTCGCCGAGGAGCCGATCAAGCCGATCCCGGAGACCATCGACGTGAACCCCTGGAAGGTGGATCTGGGCCGCTCGCTCTTCCACGACCCCATCCTGTCGAAGGACGAGACGATCGCCTGCGCGAGCTGCCACGAGCTGGCGAGCGGCGGCGACGACGGGCTCCGGGTCTCGATCGGGATCGAGGGCCGGGAGGGGCCGATCAATTCTCCCACCGTGTTCAATGCAGCCTTCAACTTCAAGCAGTTCTGGGACGGACGCGCCAGGGACCTCGAGGCCCAGATCGACGGACCCATCCAGAACCCGGTTGAGATGGGCAACCTCTGGCCCGACGTGGTCTCAAGGCTCTACCAGGACAGCGAATACCCGGCGCGGTTCAACGAGATCTACCCGGACGGCATCAACCGCAAGAACATCAAGAACGCGATCGCGGAGTACGTGAAGTCCCTGATCACGCCCAACAGCCGCTTCGACCGGTGGCTCAAGGGCGACGAGGGGGCGATCACGGCCTACGAGAAGCACGGCTACGCGCTGTTCAAGGACTACGGCTGCGTCTCCTGCCACCAGGGGGCGAACGTCGGCGGCAACATGTTCCAGGTCTTCGGCGTGCTGAACGACTACTTCAAGAGGCGGGGTGACATCACCGACGCCGACCTGGGTCTCTACAACGTCACGGGCAACGAGGAAGACCGCCACTCCTTCAAGGTGCCCAGCCTTCGCATGGCGGCCCACACCGCTCCCTACCTGCACGACGGCAGCGCAAAGACGCTGCGCGATGCGGTGGACGCGATGTTCGAGTTCCAGCTGGGCCGCGAGGCACCTGACGAGGACAAGGACGCCATCGTGGCGTTCATCAAGACGCTGGCGGGCGAATCGGAGGAGTTCTGACCATGAAACCTGGCGCGCTCATTCTCGGGGCCGTCGTCTCCGTCATCCTGCTGGCGGCGGCGGGCCTCCTCTACATGATGGCCAACGACAGCGGCGAGGAGGACTACCGCAGCTCGATCGCGGCGGTGCAGCAGATCCGTCTGCTGTCTTCCGACTGGAGCATCGAGGTGAGCCGGGTCAGGTCCGACCCGCTGGCGGACTTCGACTCGCTCGCCGCCTTCATCCCGCGCATGGCGCGGCTCAAGACGGAGCTCTCCGAGACCGCGAGCCGCATCCCGGACCTGCCCGACCGGCTTGCCAACGCGGTCAACGCCTACATCAGCGCCATCGACGCCAAGGAGGAGCGCGTCGAGCGCTTCAAGACCGGTTATGCGGTGGTGCGCAACTCCGAGAGATACCTTCCGCTTGCGGCATCGAACGTTGTGCGGCTCGCGGAGGAGAGCGGCGACCCGGCGCTGGCGCGGCAGGTATCCGGCCTGATCCAGGAGATGGACCTCTACCTGGCCTCGCCGAACGACACGGACCGGAACCGGCTGATGGGCGAGGTCGAGACGCTGCGCGCCGACAGCGTCACCCATGCGCCCGCTTTGGCCAACACATTGACCAACCTAGTCTCCCATGCCGAGGTCCTGCTGATCAAGCAGGGGCCGACGGAGCAGCTCTTCCAGGAGGCGACCTCGAACCGGATCTCCGGGCTCACCGACGAGCTGGTGAACAACCTCGAGTTCGAGCTCGGCCGCTCGCAGGACCAGCTCGCCTTCTACGACCGGGGGATGCTGGTGGTGATCGCGCTGCTGGCGCTGTTCTGGATCGGGCTTGCGCTTCACCAGAGGCGCCGCGCCGGTGCGGAGACCGCGCCGGCGGCGGAGGCGCCAGCCTACGCTCCCCCCGCTGCCGACGCCGCGCCGGTGCACACCGCGCCGGTGTATGCGGCAGGCAACGGCTCCGCCGAGGCTGCGCCGGCGCCCGCGGTGCCGCCGGCTCCCCAGCCGGCGCCTGCGCCGGTGGCCCTGGAGCCCGACCTGGAGGAGACGACGGTCAGGGGGTTCGTGGTCAAGTCGGCGGCCGGCACGCTCGCGGCGGCGGCGGACCAGATCGGCGCCCGCATGGACTACCTGCGCCAGACCCGCCAGCACCTGCAGAACGCGCTGGACAACAGCGATTCCCTGGCCGAGCTGCCCGACGGGATCGACCTCGACGAGGAGATGGCGGCGCTCGCCGACATCTCGGCGAGCGTGCGCCAGGAGGCCGCCGGCATCGCCGGCCTGGCGAAGCGCCTCGAGAGCGTGGCCGGACTACCCAACAGCGAGGTGAGGCGCAGCATGACCGACGTCAACGCCTGCGTGGAGGAGGCGATCGAGGCGTGCGGACCCAGGGCGGCGCAGGTGATCGCGAAGCGTCTGGGCGACGTTCCCGAGATCCTGGCCTCGCGCGCGGAGCTCCGCCTGCTGCTCAAGCAGATCGTGGAGAACTCGGTGCGGGCCGTCGAGGACCTGGAGGGGCGCGAGGGCGTGGTCAGGATCGACACGGCGCGCAAGGACGGCGAGATCGTGATCACCGTGATCGACAACGGCGACGGGATCGCGGCCGAGCGGCGCATGAACATCTTCCGGCCCTTCTACACCTCGCGGGAGGACGCCATGGGGATCGGGCTCTCGCTCGCGGGCCACCTGGTGAAGAAGTACGAGGGCGTGATCAAGATCAACTCGCTGCCGGGCCAGGGGACGGTGGCACAGATCACGCTGCCTGCCGGCGTGCCCAATCCGTAGGCGCATGTTCGGGGACGGCGGAAGCGGCGGTCCGCCTTCGGGCCAGGGCTGCCGTGGCGGCAGATCGCGTGGAGAACACGGACGCATCATGAGCGCGCTGGCGAGATTGTTCGGGCGTTGGGGCGGGTGCAGGGGCGCTGCACGAGGACCGCGCTCGCCCTCAGGCCGGGGAATGGCGCCCTGCGCGCGGTTCCTGCTTCCGCTCGCCGTAATCGCCGCGCTCGTGACGGCGGGGTGCGGCGGTGGTGGAATTTCGTCCGAGCGTCCTGTGGGAGATGCGACAGAAATACCGGCGGCTGAACTGCTCGAGTTGGAGTTTCATGTAGGGCAACCGGGGGAGCATCGGCTCCCATTCAGGATCCCCGGCTTCTTTCGCCCCTACGAGTCGAGCATCGAAGGATGTCCCGAATGGGTAACGCTCTATCCAGATCAAGGTATCCTTGCGGGCGTGGCCTCCGCAGTTGCCGGGCCTTTCTTCTGCACGTACACGATCACTGAGGCCGATCCGGGATTCCGGCCCCAGCGAAGCGTGACTTACGGACTTCGTCTGGTTGTCGATCCCGGTTCCGCAAGCGGCGCCCTCTCGCTTCCGTCCGTGCCCCCCATCGACCTTACCGTCGACACCTATCACAGCGAGGCTCTGCCAGAGGCTACGGGCGGCGTCCGGCCTTACACGTATTCGTTCACCTGCGGAGGGGGCCAGCTGCCGCCGGGGATGAATTTTGCGCCCTCGCCGCCTGTCTTCGCCGGCACCCCGGACGGGCGCTTCCGCGATTCGTGCATTTACTCGGTAACCGACAGCGCCTCTCCTCCCGCAATCGTTTCAAGGAGTGTCGAGTTGATCGTCGATCCTCTGGATCGGGGAACGTGGCGATTCCGGACGCGCACGGTAGAGCCCGGGGGGCCTTGCGCGCTTCGCTTACCCGGATTCTCCACGCCTGTCGCGATATTGCCCCATGCGCATGCGGGAGAGGCGGGCACAGACACTTACGCACTGATTGACTTGCCCGACAGGGATCGGGGAAATCTGTCTTTCGACCTGGACACGCGCGTGCTCACGTACACTCACCGGTCTGCGGATCCGATTCTCGGGTCTCCCAACACGTACCGTTATCTGGTGGGAACGAGTCGGAGCCTCAACGCGGCGAATGCGGATGACGCTTTGTGCCTGGACGTCCAGTACGACCCCGGCCCCTCTGCGATGTGCGGCAACCCCGATGCTGACCCCGCCGACGACCCCCAAAACTATATCCACATCCAGCTTCAAGTGCGCGACGATGTGTACTGGGACGGCTCGGAATACCGGTGTCCCGACGCAGCGCCCGGATCGTCAGCGTCCCCCCAAGCGGCGGTATCCAACCCGGTACACACTGCGCTCGCACCCGTTCACGCACGCCGCGCCGTCGATGTCGCCCACACTGCCGTTCGGGATCGCGTTCGCGGCTGGTCGCCCGGGGAATCGCGCGCGCTGACAGCGATCGCCCCTTCCGTTGGCCTTGCATCGCTGTCGGGCGAGACCGACGGCTTCGACTATTCCGGGACGAGCGAGTCCCTGAGCGCCGGAGCGGAGTTAGGAGTCGGCTCCTGGCAGGCGGGACTGGTCGCCTCGGTCGTCTGGACCGATCTTCACTACCGTGCCGACGCGAGTCTGGCCGAGCAAGGCTACCGTGCCGGTGAACACGACACGGAGTTCCTCTCCCTGCATCCCTTCGCCGCCTGGCACGCTCCATGGGGCGGTCATATCTGGGCGTCGCTCGGTGCGGGAACGGGCGAGTTGGGGCACCGCGACGACCTCGGCTTCCCGTCCTGGTCGCATTCCGATGTGAACCTGCTCACCTGTGCCGCCGGCGCCGCTGTTCCCGTTGCGGACGTATTGTCCGGAGAGCTCGAGGCCGAGGCCAGCATCGAGGCTTTCGCCCTGGAGATCGAGGGCGGCGGCAGCATTTCGTCGTCGCTGCCCACGATGCAAGGGCGCGACTATCGCGCCGGTCTGGCATGGAGCGCGCCTGTCGCCGGCTCGCCTTCGCTATCCATGGGATACAAGCATCTGACCGGGGACGGAGCCGAAGGAGGTTCGTTGGAGACGGAGGGCTCCTTCTCGGTCGAAGGAGTCTTCGATCCTCGTCTCAGCCTGACGGGGAGCGTCGAGGCCTCGTTCGGTCTCGGCGGCAACGACCGGAACCTCTGGGGTCTCGGCGCCGGCCTCAGTTTCGCTCCGGACGGCCTCGGTCGCGGCTTCGGGCTGGATATCGATTCTCGCCTCATGTCGTCCGCCGATGAACGTTCTTCCAACCTGAGCGTTCGCGCAGAGGCCGGATACGGGTTGGGGGGGGGGCCGTTCGGGACGATACGGCCGTACGCGGGCCTGATCGGCGATTCTCGCCACCGACTGGTCCAGCAATCTCTCGGCCTGGCGCTTCGCGAGACGCCGAGCACGGCGGCGAGGATCGAATTCCTCGAGCGTCCGGCGAGCGACCGCGCGCTGATGTTCACGCTGTGGAGCCGACTGTGATTTACGCGCCCGTGCACTTGTTCACGCCCCATGCCGGTGGACCGGTTTGCCGGACGATCGGCGCATTCGGTGCGAAGCGCGCGGCGTTCGAGTGACGGGCGCGCCGGGACCGATGGAGAGACGCATGGCCAACATTGCCGTCCATATCGCGGAGGCTGCCGCGTGCGCGCTGTTCGCCGTGAGCGTCGCGACGGACCTGCGCCGCCGCGAGGTGCCGAATGCGGTTCCACTGCTGCTCCTGGGTCTCTTCGCTCTCTACGCGGCGGCGGGCGCCGTGAGGCCGGTGGCGGACCTCTGGCAGCACCTTGCGATCGGCGGGGCGGTCCTCGCCGCCGGGTTCGGGCTCTATCTGACCGGGCGCTTCGGGGCGGGCGACGCGAAGCTGCTCGCGGTCGCCGGGGTCTGGATCGGGCCTGCGCTCTTCCACCTGACGCTCTTCATGTTCGGCATGGCGGCGTTCGCGCTTGCGCTCGTCATGGCCGCGCTTCTGCCGTTCGAGAGGATGAGGCGCATGCGCCGGGAGCTGCCGTTCGCGGTCGCGATCGCGCCGCCTGCCGTGATCGTGCTCGCCCTGCGGGCGCTGTCGGACGGGATATGACCGGGAAGGAATGCTGACATGAGACGCTACCGCACCGTCATCATCATCGCGCTTCTGGGCATCGTTCCCATGATCGGGGCCGTGTTCGTGATGCGCTTCATCCTGCCTGCCTCCGAGCCGGTGCAGACCCAGGCGGCGGCACCTGCGCAGCAGGTCGCGCCGGCGCCGGTCGTGGTGGAGGAGCCGGATGAGATCATGGTGCTGGCGGCCGCGCGGCCGCTTCCGGTGGGCACGCTGCTGACGGAAGAGCACCTGACCGAGGCCGGCATCGAGGAGCATCTGGTCAGGCGTCGGCACATCGGGACCGAAGAGCTGGACCAGGACGAGATGCCCTACGGCTACGTGGTTCGCGAGGCGATCGCGGCGGGCGCGCCGGTGACCTGGCCGTCCCTGGTCGGGCCGCGCCAGAGGGGCTTCCTGGCAGCGGTGCTGAAGCCCGGCATGCGCGCGCTCACGGTCAAGCTCGGCGCGGGCACGCGCCACTCGGGCCTGGTCGATCCGGGGGATCGGGTGGACGTGGTGCTGACCGCTCATTCGCGCGAGCGGGACCAGGCGAACGTGCTGGCGCGCACGATCCTGGAGGACGTGCGCGTGGTTGCGGTCGACCGGCGGATCGGCAGCGGGGCGGGGGCGTCCGCGCCGGGGGACGAGGTGGATCGCAAGGAGATCGTGACGGCGACGCTGGAGGTCCTGCCTTCGCAGACCGGCCTTCTCGCGCTTGGGGAGCTCGAGGGCGAGCTCTCGCTTGCGGTGCGCCCGCTTGCGGCCGCCGGGGCGCCGGCCGAGCCGCTCGACGTGGTGGACATGCAGAGCCTGTTGGCGCTGCCGGAGGAGAACCTTCGGCAGAAGACGGTAAGGGTGGTGCGCGGCAGCGCGGTCAGCGAGGTGACGTTCGGGAACGAGGCGCGGCCTCTTTCCCGCAACGAGGCTATGGCCGATGCGCGTCTCGAGTAAGCCGGTCCGACCTGTGCCGCGTCATCGCCACGCAGGTGGCGTGGCCGGCACTGTCACCAACCCCGGGCAACCGTAACCCACAGAGCCGCAGCCAGACCCGAGGAGTAACGACGTTGAATACGGAAAAACTTTTCGCCCGCGCCGTGGCGGCGCTTCCCCAGGCGGTCAGGCAGCGTCTGGACGCCGGAACCCCGCTGGACTGGTCCGTTCTGGAGGACCCCGGGACCGGGGTCAGGCTCGCGGAGGCGGCGCGCGCTCACGGGCGCCTGCCGGAGGCTGTGGAGGAGCTGGTCAATCGCCTCTTGGGCGACGTCGGCATCGTCCCGGCCGATCTCGCCGAGGGGTCGGAGCGGCAGCGGGACCCCGCCGCCTGGATCGTCCGGGCCGCAGTCGAGGCGGAGGGAGAGAGCTACCGCATCCGCAACATCCACAGCGGCGAGGTGCACGCGGGTGTGCGGCCGGAGGCCGTCGCGGGATACGCGATGCTGGCGCTGGAGATTGCGGCGGCGGTGCACGAGGCCGCAGAGCGCTGGAACGAGGCGGGTGAGCGGCACGCGGAGGCGGCCGGGGGCGCATCGAGCCTCCTCGGGCTCTGCGCCGTGCGGATGCGCGAGCGGCTGCGTTCCCCGTCGGGAGCCGATGCGCAGCGCCGGACGACGGCCGGGCTCGCCGGGGTGCTCGAGCGGGCCTGGAACACGCAGGACCTGAAGACACGCGCCGCGCTGTCGGCTGTCCGCCTGCACGGCGGACTCGGAACGCGCGGCATCCATGGAACGCGCGGCATCCGTGGAATGCGCGGCATCCGTAGCACGCGCGGCATGCATGGCGCACAGGCGCCGGGGCGGAGCTATTACGCGCCGATGACGAGCTACCGCCTGCGTTCCTTCGACCTTGGCGAGATCCTCTGGCTGCGGGCTCTCGCGGAGCAGGCTGTGGAAGCTGCGAGTACGGAGAGTGGGGAAGAGGATAGCGGCAGGCCCTCTCCGCCTGCAGTGCTTCCACCTTCGGTGGTCCCGCCTGCGGCATCTCCGCCGAAGCCCGCCGCAACCGAAGTTTCGGACGCGAACGACATCTCCGCGCTGGAGGCGCGTATCCGGGCGGCGAACGAAGGGACCGGAAGGCTCCTGCAGCTTGGATCCCCCCCCCTGGACGAGCTTGCGCCCGACCGGGAGCTGAGCGGCCTCAGGGAGGCTGCGGGCGGACTTCCCGAAGGCGTCCGGCGTCGCATGCGCGAGACCTACGGTATCGGCTTCGCCCATGCGCTCTCACGGCTGCGCAGCGCCGACGACGCCGAGGCTGTGCGGGCGGAGCTCGAGAGAGCCCTGGCGCGGCGGGGTGTCCCCCGCTGGCTGGAAGAGCTTGCGGCCGCGCTGCTGGCCGATGCGGGCGCGCAGACCCGGGAGGGGACGCGGACGACGGGTATCCGGCTGCATCCGGAGGAGGAGACGGACGCCGGATACCGCGCGATCGAGGTCGAGGGGGGCGCGGCCGGGCGCCTCACGGCGCTGGGGCTGGTCGAGCAGGTACGCCTCGGTCTCGTCTTCGCCACGGTCGCCTGGCGCGGCCACAGCGCGATGCGCAGCGCCGGCAGGGAAGGCGGCTGGACCCTGGACAAGGGAGAGGCCGAGGGCAGCGCGTTCTCGCAGGAAGAGCGCGAGACCCTGGAGGCGGCGCGGCGGATGGAGCAGGCGCTCGACCGTATTCAGCGCGGCCGCGGCTTCGACGCGCCGACGGCGCTGGAGGAGGCGTCCATGACCGCGGACACGTTCAGGGGGATCGGAACGGCGACGCGCACGGCGGCGGGATGGCCCGGCGGCGCCGAGGTCCCGGACTCCCGGGTTCCGGGGGATGTCGAGCGCATCGCGATCGTCTCGGAGGCGTTGCACGAGCGCATCCGCTCGATCGCCAACAAGCACATCGCGAGCTGGGTCGCGGGCAACGGGGATTCCGGGGTCGCAAGCACGGGCCGTCCCGCGATGCCGGGACGGGACGAGGCCCGCACCACGGCGTGAGGGGCAGGACCCCGGCCGCGGCGAAGGAGAGCGGAGGAGAGCATGACCAGGATCGGCAAGACGTTGGTTGCGTCCGTGGCATTGGCGGCGATGCTGCTGTCCGCCGCCGCAGCGGCCGGCGACGGCTTCGACCGCGCGCTCTCGCTCGCATCCGAGGGGCGTCATGCGGACGCGCGGCGCCTTCTCGGCCCGCTGCTGGAGAGCGAGCCCGGGGATCCGCAACTGCGGCTCCTGGACGGGATCCTGCAGATGCAGGAAGGGCGCAGGGACGAGGCCATCGCGGTCTTCTCAGGCCTCGCGCGCGAATATCCGGACATGTTCGAGGCGCACAACAACCTTGCCGTGGCCTACGTCGAGGAGGGCCGGCTGGAGGAGGCGCGTGCGATCCTGGCCGCAATCCTGGAACGCAGCCCCTCCGCCGCTGTCTACCGCAACCTCGGCGACATCTACGTGCAGCTGGCGCGCCGGGCGTTTTCGCTCGGCCGCGGAGTCGGCGGTACGGCCGGAGACGGCGATCAGGGCCGCGATGCCGGCGCGGAGCTCATGCACGCAAGAGATGCCGCGGGTTCCACCTCCGGGGCTGCGACTGCAGCAACACGGGAAGGCGGCGGCGATCCGGACACATTGCCCGCGGAGCCGCAGCGCTCGGTCGCGGCCCTTGCCGAGTTCTGTGTCGCGACCGGGGAGTTCTCGGATATGGCCGCGGTCGAGGAGGCGAGGCAATGGTTCCGGGCGCGTGGTGCCGGGAGCGCGCAGGTTGCGCGCGGGAGCCGCGAGACGGTCAGGAGCTACCGGGTCTACCTGCCGCCCCTGGAGAGCCGCAGCAGCGCCAGGGAGAAGATGCGCGAGGTCCAGGAGCAGGGTGTGCACGACATCGCCGTCGTGCTGAGCGGCGCTCTCAGGAACGCGGTCTCGCTCGGCGTCTACGCCCGCGAGGCGAACGCGAAGCGGCGGATGGCGCAGCTCGAGGGGCTCGGATATGCGCCCGTGCTGGAGCCCAACACCAGGGAGGTCGCGGCCTACGCGACCATCGAAGCCCGCGTCGGCGGCTCGTACGACTCCCTGAGCGATGCCTGGGCATCGCGTTTCCCCGATCAAACCGTACGGCAGGTGGACTGTGACTGATACCGCAGGACGCCCGTCCCGGAGCCCGATCATGACGACACCACACTCCGAGAGACATCCGCTCCCGCCCGGCTCGGGGCGCCCCGAGGCGCATGCGCTGGGCAACCCGTTCGCGGCCGTCCGGCGCGTCGCTGCGATGGCTGCGGTCCTGTTCTCGCTTGCGGCCTGCTGGGGACTGCCCGGCGAGAGTCGTTCGCCGGGAGGCGAGCAGGTGTTGCAGAACAACCTGTCGGTCGCGTCGGCCGCGCTTGCAGCCGGCCAGCCTGCGGTGGCGCAGAGGCTCTACCTTGCGCTCGCCGAGCGCTTCGAGGACGCGCCGGAGCCGGCTCTCGGGCTGGGCTACGTTGCACTGCAGGGAAACAATCCGGGCGAGGCGAGAGACCGGTTCCTGCGTGCCGCTTCGCTCGCGGACGATGCACCCGGCATGAAGGCCGAGGCGCTGCTCGGCGCCGCCCGCGCGTCCCTCACGCTGGGAGACAGCCACACGGCCCGGGGGCACCTGATCCGAGCGCGCGACCTTGCCCGGGACCCCTCGACCGTCGCCTGGATCGAGAACGGGCTCGCCGTTGCCGCGGTCTTCGAAGAGGACTACCGGACGGCTAGGGCGCACTACGAGAGCGCTCTCCGTCAGCCCTCCGCGCATCCCCGTATCGCGGCGAACTACGTGCGCATGCTGGTCGCGTCCGAGCAGACCGACGATGCGGCGCGGACGTTCGCGGCGCATGCGCCGTCCTGGTGGGAAGAGAGCGACCGGCAGGCGCTTCAGACGCTGATCGCGGAGGCCCGCCGCTCGCCGTCGGTGCCTGACCGGCTCGATACCCGCCTTCTGCTGCGCCTGCCCGAGATCGAGCCGCTGCCCCCAGGGACGGCCGAGCGGGCAAGTGGTGGTGTGCGTCCCGCCGTGCACGGGCTTCACAGCGATTCCTCGAGCCTCGTGCTCCTGGTCGGGGATATGGCTCTCCCGCTTCAAGGGCTGAGGATGACTGCCGGCTCTGATCCTGCACCCGCCGACCGAATCTCTTCGGAGCGGGGACCGGGAGAGGAGGCAAATCCCGTCCCGCCCTCGCCTGGGACCGCACCGGAGAGCTCGATCCCCATTCGGGCGCCCGAGCCCGCGCGCGAGCCGCGCCCGGGTCTGAAGACCGCCGAACCGGAACTGGATCGCCCGGCAACCCGGGTTTACTCCAGCCCGCAGAATTCGCACGAGTCTCTGGCGTTGCGGGTTGGTCCGTCGGCGGCATCTGAAGAGACGCTGGATGCTGTCGAGGAAACCGCCGCCGGCTCGCACGCAGCAACGCCCGCAGAGGCGGGCATGGTGGCCCGCGCGAACGTTCTCCTCGAGACCGGCAACCTGCGGCTGCTGTCGCTTGCAGAGACCTCGCGCGTGCCGGCTTCGCGCAGGGTCGCCGCCACTCCTGGGTCCATCGCGGCTTCGGCACCTGTTGTAGGGACGTTGGAAGCCGAAGCGGCACCGTCCGCCGGCTCGCCTGTGGCCACGGGCGAAGCGTGGGCGCATCATCTGGGGCCGGATCCGGCGCAGGCTGCGAACGCGGTCCGCCTGGCGGCCGCCTTCCGCTACGACCGGGGTTCGCACCTCGCCTATTCGGAATTGCCGTCGTCGCCGGTGTCCCTCGGGCCGAAGCCCGTCGCAGCAACGGCAAGGACTGACGAGACGCGGGACCTGGCGGCGGCACCGGCTTCCGGGCCGCAATCGACAACGCTCGAAGACGAGGGACGGAGCGATCCAGGGCGCGCCCCGGCGCCGGTCGAGAGCGCAGCGTCTTCACCGGATGTGCTCGTGTTGCCTCGCGACGCTACGAGAGCGGCGCCCGGAGCAGGTCCGGACGCTGTCGCCGCATACGCGTCCGGCACCGCCTCGTTCCGGATTGCCGGCGAAGCCCGGCTGTTGCGTTGGGACACGGGCCCGGCGCCGTTGGAGAGCGTCGCGGTCCTGGACGGTTACGCGAACGACGACCCTTTCTCCGCTTCAAGGGCCTCCCACCGGCCGATCCTGCTCGCCTCCGCCTCGCCGCAGCTGGATGACTATCTGTGGCAGCCGGAATGGATGCGGCCGACAGGGGCGGCGAACGTTCGTCACACGACGATGGTGGCCGTGGACGGTGCGGACGACCCCCTCGCGCAGATGGCCGATGCCGGAACGGGAGCGCCGGCGCCCGGCGGTGAGTGGTCCGTCCTGCTGGGAACGGGGCAGCGGCTGAGCCTCGAGGCGGCCGCTGCGGCGGTCGCGGTGGCCTCTCCCGACATTGCCGACGTGCAGCTGCTGTCCCCGCGCGTGCTGTTCGTCATGGGCCGGAACCTGGGCCGCACCACCGTCTCGGTGCTCGGCGAGGACGGGTCCGTGTTCGAGCGGGACGTTGCGGTGGTGCTCGACCTCGCGCTCCTGCGCCAGCTGCTGGCAGGCGAGCCCGGACTGCAGGGCGTGCGCGTGGACGGCCTCGCCCGCGGGGTGGTCCTCGCAGGCGACGCAGGCTCGCAGGAAGCGGCGGACCGTGCTCTGCGGCTGGTTGCGGCGTCGCTCCCCGAGGGCGTGCCGGTCGAGAACAACCTGGACATCGGGATGGACCTCTCGCCGTTGCGCGCGCTGCTGGCGGGAGAACCCGGGCTTGCCGGCGTCGAGGTGCGCAGGATCGGACACGGCGTCGCCCTGACCGGAGAGGTTACTGCGGCAGAGACTGCGGATCGGGCGAACCGTCTCGCAATGGCCTCGCTTCCGGCGGACGTATCGGTGGAAAACAACCTGCGGGTGGTCTTCGACGTCGAGCCCCTGCGCGCGGTTCTGGCTGCAGAGCCCGGCCTCGAAGGCGTGGAGGTGAAGCGCCTGACCCGCGGCGTTGCCCTGGGCGGCGAGGTCGACTCGCCGGAGGCTGCGGATCGCGCGCTCGGGCTGGCAACCGCGTCTCTCCCGGACGGCCTGCTGGTCGAGAACAACCTGAACGTCGAACTGGATCTCTTGCCGCTGCGCGCGGCGCTGGCCGGCGAGCCCGGGCTGCACCGCGTGCACGCGCGGCGGCTTGCCCGCGGGGTGGCGCTCACGGGCAAGGTGGACACGCCCGAGATGGCGGACCGAGCGTTCCGCATTGCCGTCGCCTCTTTGCCGGAAGGCATTCTTGTGGAGAGCAATCTGGAATTGCAGCTGGATCTCTCGCCGCTCAGTGCCCTCATTTCGGGTGAGCCGGGCCTGGAGGATGTCGAAGCGCAACGGGAGGGCCGCGGCGTGGTGCTGACCGGCGAGGTCGCGTCGATCGAAGCGGCCGATCGGGCTCGGCGGCTTGCCGCGGCCTCTCTCCCGGACGGCACGCCGGTAGAGGACAACCTGCAGCTGGCGTTCGACGCCGCTCCTCTGCGCGCGGCCCTGGAAGACGAGCCCGGACTGGGTCGCGTGCAGGTGCAACGGCTTGCCCGGAGTGTCGTTCTCTCCGGCGGCGTCGACTCGCCCGAAGCGGAGAGCCGCGCGCTTCGGCTCGCCGCGGCCTCGCTTCCGGAAGGCGTCCCGGTGGAGGGCGAGCTCGATGTTGGCCCGGATCTGGAGCCATTGAGGGCGCTCTTTGCGGGCGAACCCGGTCTCGCCGATGTCGAACTGCAACGCATAGGCCGCGGTGTCGCGCTGACCGGCGAGGTTGCGTCGGCGGAGGCGGCCGGCCGGGCGAACCGTCTCGCCGTGGCCTCGCTTCCAGCGGACGTGTCGGTGGAGAGCAACCTGCGGGTCGTCTTCGACATCGAGCCCGTGCGCGCGATCCTGGCCTCAGAGCCCGGGCTCGAGCAGGTGCAAGTGAAGCGCTTGACCCGCGGGGTCGCCCTGGGCGGTGAGGTCGACTCGCCGGAGGCGGCGGATCGCGCGCTCCGACTGGCCACCGCGTCTCTCCCGGACGGCCTGCTGGTGGAGAACAACCTCGACGTCGAGCTGGACCTCTTGCCGCTTCGGGCGCTGCTGGCGGGCGAGCCGGACCTGGAGAAGGTCGAGGTGAAGCGGGTGGGCCGCGGCGTCGCACTGACCGGCGAGGTCGGATCGGCCGAGGCTGCCGACCGGGCGCGCGGGCTTGCGGTGGCCTCCCTGCCGGAGAGCGTGCCCGTCGAGGACAGCCTTCAGGTGGCGCTGGATGTCCAGCCTTTGCGCGAACTCCTGGCTCGGGAGCCGGGGCTGGATCGCGTGCGTGCAAAGCGGCTCGCGCGCGGCGTCGCTCTCTCTGGAGACGTCGATTCGCCGGAAGCGGCGGATCGCGCGCTCCGTCTTGCCGCCGCCTCGCTCCCCGAAGGCCTGCTGGTCGAAGACAACCTGAACGTCGGGCTGGACCTCGAGCCGGTGCGCGCCCTGATGGCGGGCGATCCGGACCTGGGCGACGTGCAGGTGCGGCGGGTCGGCCGGGGCGTGGTGCTGACCGGCGAGGTCGCTTCGGCAGAGTCCGCCGATCGGGCGGTCCGACTCGCAGCGGCCCCGCTGCCCGAAGACCTGTCGGTGGAGAACAACCTGCGAGTGGTGTTCGATATCGAGCCTCTTCGTGCGGCACTCGCCGGCGAACCCGGGCTGCAACGGGTGCAGGTGCAGAGGCTCGCCCGCGGCGTCGCGCTTGCCGGTGAGGTGGACACGCCGGAGATGGCGGACCGGGCGGTCCGCGTGGCCAGGGCGTCCCTGCCGCAAGGCCTGTTGGTCGAGAACAATCTGGATCTGAAGCTCGACCTCATGCCGTTGATCGCGCTCGTCGAGAACGAGCCGGGACTGTGGGATGTCAAGGTTCAGCGGGACGGCCTCGGCGTCGCGCTCAGCGGTGAGGTTGCATCGCTGGAGGCCGCCGAGCGTGCGCACCGGCTCGCAGTAGACGCGCTTCCTGAAGGCTCGCCTGTAGCAAACCACCTGCGGATCGTGTTCGACGTGGCGCCTCTCCGCGCTCTCCTGGCCGGCGAGCCGGGGCTGGATCGCGTGCAGGTGGCGAAGCTGGCCCGCAGCGTTGCTCTCTCGGGGGAGGTTGCCTCGCCTGCAGCGGAGAGCCACGCACTCACGCTGGCGGCGGCCTCTCTTCCGGAAGACATTCCGGTGGAGAACAACCTGAAGGTGGGACACGATCTGGACTCGCTTCGTGCGCTGCTGGCCGGCGAGCCCGGCCTCGAGGACGTGGAAGTGAGGAGGGTCGAACGGGGTGTGGCCCTGACCGGTGAGGTGGCCTCCGCGGAAGCCGCAGATCGGGCCCGCCGGCTGGCAGTGGCGTCGCTCACGGACACCGCTCTCGTGGAGAACAACCTGCGCGTGGTGTTCGATATCGAATCCCTGCGCGCGGTTCTGGCCGAGGAGCGCGGACTGGGCCGCGTGCAGGTGCGGCGGCTGGCCCGCGGCGTCGCCCTCACGGGAGAGGTCGATTCGCCGGCGTCGGCGGATCGGACTCTCCGCCTGGCCGCGGCGTCCCTGCCGGACGGCCTCCTGGTCGAGAACAACCTGAACGTCGAGCTGGACCTCGCACCACTGCACGCGATGCTGGCCGGCGAGCCCGATCTTGGCGATGTCCAGGTGCAACGGATCGGACGAGGGGTGGCGCTGACCGGCGAGGTGGCTTCGGCGGAAGCCGCCGACCGGGCGCTCCGGCTTGCGGCCGCTTCTTTGCCGGAGAGCGTGCTCGTCGAGAACAATCTTCGGGTCGTGTTCGACATCGAGCCCTTGCGCTCGCTTCTGTCCGGCGAGCCCGGATTGCATCTCGTGCATGTTCGGAGGCTCGCCCGGGGGGTGGCGCTGACGGGTGAGGTGGCCTCTCCCGCGGCGGCAGACCTTGCGCTCCGTCTGGCTTCCGCCTCACTCCCGGAAGGCACGGTGGTGGAGAACAACCTGGACGTGGGGCTGGACCTCCGGCCCGTACGCGCGCTGATGGCGGGCGAAATCGCTTTCGCCTCTGTCCGGGTGCAACGGGTGGGTGCCGGTGTGGCACTGACTGGCGAGGTCGCGTCGGCCGACGCATCCGATCGGGCGTATCGCCTTGCCGCGGCGTCGCTCCCGGAAGGCATGCCGGTTGAGAATAATCTGCGGGTCGTGGCGGACCTCGAGGCGCTGCGGGAACTCATCGCCGACGAGCCGGGGCTGGAAGGCGTCCAGGTGCAGCGGATGGGCCGCGGTGCGGCACTGACCGGCCGGGTTGTATCGGCGGAAGCCGCCGAGCGCACCTATCGGCTTGCGGTCGCCTCGCTTCCGGAAGGCACACCGGTCGGCAACACCCTTCGCGTCGAGTTTGACATCGAGCCGCTTCGGGCGGCTTTGGCGGACGAGCCCGGCCTCGAGCGTGTGTTGGTCCGGCGTCTGGCCCGCGGCGTCGCCCTCGCCGGCGACGTCGATTCGCCCGGGGCGGCCGACCGGGCGCTCGGACTGGCTACGGCCTCACTGCCGGCAGGCCTCCTGGTCGAGAACAACCTGACCGTGACCCTGGAGCTCGCCCCACTTCGCGCCCTCCTGGCGCGAGAGCAGGGTCTGGAGGGTGTCCGGGTGCAGCGGGTCGGCAGAGGCGTCGCTCTGACCGGCGAGGTTGCCTGGGCAGAGGCATCGGAGCGTTCGTATCGCCTGGCGACGGCCGCGCTTCCGCAAGGCACGCCGGTGGAGAACGATCTTCGGGTGCGGTTCGAGCTCGCGCCCCTGCGCACGGTCCTGGCCGGCGAGCCGGGCCTCGAAGGCGTGCAGGTCCGGCGCCTGGCGCGCGGCGTTGCCCTTGCGGGCGAGGTCGACTCAGCGGCCGATGCGGACCGCGCGCTCCGTATCGCTGCCGCTTCCCTGCCCGAGGGATTGCCGGTGGAGAACAACCTGAGCATCGGGCTGGATCTCGGTCCTCTTCGCGCCCTCCTGGCGGGCGAGCCCGGTTCGCAGGATCTCTCGCCCCTGGGTGCGTTCATGGCCGGCCAGCCGGGCCTCGAGGATGTCGCGGTGCAGCGGGTGGGCCGCGGCGTCGCGCTGACCGGCGAGGTCGCGTCGGCCGAGGCAGCCGACCGGGCGCACCGTCTCGCCGTGACGTCCCTGCCGGAGACGGTTCCGGTCGAGAACAACCTGCGGGTGCTGTTCGACATCGAGCCGGTGCGCGCGGCCCTGGGCGCGGCGCCGGGGCTCGAACAGGTGAGCGTGCAGCGGCTCGCGCGCGGCGTCGCCCTTTCCGGCCCGGTCGACTCCCCGGAAGCGGAAGATCGCGCGCTCCGTCTGGCCGCCGCCTCCCTCCCTGAGGGATTGCTGGTGGAGAACAACCTGGCAGTGGGGCTGGACCTCGCTCCGCTTCGCACCTTCATGGCGGGCGAGCCCGGTCTTGCCGGCGTCCACGTGCAGCGGGTCGGTCGGAGCGTCGCGCTAACCGGCGAGGTCGCGTCGGTCGAGGCAGCGGAACGGTCGCTCCGTCTCGCCGTTGGCTCACTGCCGGAAGGCCTGCCCGTCGAGAACAACCTGCGCGTCGTGTTCGATATCGAGCCTCTGCGCACGGTTCTTGCCGCAGAGCCCGGACTGGACCGCGTGAAGGCGAAGCGGCTCGCACGAGGCGTTGCCCTCGCGGGAGAGGTCGCTTCTGCGGACATGACCGATCGCGCGCTCCGGCTTGCCAGGGCGTCCCTGCCGGAAGGCCTGCTGGTGGAGGACAATCTGAGCGTGGTGTGGGACGTCGAGCCGGCCCGCGCGCTGCTCGCGGCCGAGCCGGGCCTGGAGGGCGTCCTGGTGCAGCGGTTGGACCGCGGGCTCGCACTGACCGGCGAGGTCGCTTCCGAACAGGCCGCCGGTCGTGCGCACCGTCTCGCCGCGGCGTCGCTCCCCGAGGGCGTGGCGGTCGAGAACAACCTTCGCGTGGTGTTCGACTTCGCGGCTCTGCGCACGCTCCTGGCTGGGGAGCCGGAGCTGGCCCGCGTGCAGGTGCAGGGGCTGGCCGGCGGAGTCGTGCTGACCGGCGAGGTCGCTTCCGCAGAGGCGTCCGAAAGGGCGCAGCGGATCGCATCGGCATCGCTGCCAGAGGGCGTGCCGGTGGAGAACAGCCTGCGGGTGCTGCCGGATATCGAGCCCCTGCGTCTGGCTCTGGCTGCGGAGCCCGGGCTGGAGCGCGTGCAGGCGCAGCGCCTCGCGCGCGGCGTCGCCCTCTCCGGGGAGGTCGAATCGCCCGTGGCGGAGGACCGCGCGTTGCGGCTTGCGGCGGCATCGCTTCCCGAGGGCGTCCCGTTGGAGAACAACCTGAACGTGGGCCTGGACCTCGGGCCGCTCCGCTCGGTCGTCGCCGGCGATCCCGAGCTTGCCGGCGTCCGCGTGGAACGGACCGGCCGGGGCGTCGCGCTGATCGGCGGGGTGGGCTCTGCGGCGGCTGCCGAGCAGGCGTCCCGCCTCGCCGCAGCGCTTCTTCCGGAAGGCACGCATGTCGAGACCGGCCTGCGCGTGGTGCCGGATATCGGGCCCCTGCGCGCGCTGCTTGCCGGAGCGCCGGAACTGGATCGGGTCGAGGTGCAGCAGCTCGCGCGGGGGGTGGCGCTGACCGGGGACGTCGACTCGCATGCGGCGGCCGACCTGGCGCTCCGTCTCGCGACTGCGTCGCTTCCGGAAGGCATGCTGGTGGAGAGCAGCCTGAACGTGCGTCTGGATCTCGCGCCCCTGCGCGTGCTCCTGGCCGGCGATCCGGAGCTGCGCAACGTCCGGGTGAAGCGTGTCGGCGGGGGCGTTGCGCTCACCGGCGAGGCGGGCTCGGCCGAGGCGTCGGAGAGGGCCGCCCGTCTCGCAACTGCCGCGCTTCCGGAAGGGATTGCGGTGGAGAACAACCTGCGCGTGGCGCCGGACGTCGAGCCGCTCCGCGCGCTTCTGGCCGGGGAGCCCGGCCTGGAGCGCGTGCAGGTCCAGAAGCTCTTGCGCGGCGTTGCGCTCGCGGGCGATGTCGCTTCGCCAGAGGCGGCCGGACGGGCGCTGCGCCTTGCGGCCGCCTCTCTCCCGGAAGGCATGCTGGTGGAGAACAACCTGACGGTGGGGTTGGACCTGGCGCCGCTGCGGGCGCTCATGGCCGCCGAGGTGGGTTTCGAGGCGATCCTGGTGAAGCGCGTCGACCGTGGCGTTGCGCTTACGGGCGAAGTGGGTTCGCAGGTGGACTTCGAGCGGGCCGCCCGGCTCGCGGCCGCCACGCTGCCCGAAGACGCCCTGGTCGAGAACAACCTGCGCACGGTGCTGGACATCGCACCTCTTCGCGCGGCCCTAGGGACGGACCCGGAGTTCGACGGCGTGCGCGTGCGCGCCCTGGAGCACGGCGTTTCGCTGGTGGGCGAGGTCAACTCGGCGGCAGCGGCCGATCGCGCGCAGCGGCTTGCAGCGGTCTCGCTGCCGCCCGGCACGGCGGTGGAGAACGGCCTTCGTATCGGCGGCCCGCTGCAGGTGAACCTGGAGGTGCAGATCGCGGAGGTGCAGCGCTCCATCGCCGAGGAATTCGGGTTCAACTGGGAGCTGTTCGGGCGGTCCGCCGAGGGCAGCCTGGGCGGCGGCTTCCGAATCGGGCGGCAGCTGCCGCTTCCGTCGGCGGTGGGCGGCGTCGGGGGTCCCGGAACGATCCCGCCAACGGTCGTGGACGGGCTCACGTCGCCGTCGCTCGTTCTCTCCAGGACGTGGGAAGAGATCGGCATCACCGGCATGGTCGACGCCCTGGCGAAGGCGGGGCTGGCTAACGTGCTGGCGCGGCCGAACGTCACCGCGAACTCGGGCGAGACGGCGTCGTTCTTCTCGGGCGGCGAGTTTCCGCTGCCGTCCGGCTTCCAGGACGGGGTGATCGTCTTCGAGTACAAGAAGTACGGGGTCGTTCTCGACTTCGTTCCCACCATCGTCGACGAGGGTCGGATCGAGCTGACCGTGCGGCCCGAGGTCTCGGAGCCTTCGCAGGACAACTCGGTTCAGGTTGCCGGCGGGGTCACCGTCCCCGTGATCAACGTGCGGCGCGCGGAGACCACCGTGGCCATGGGCGACGGGGAGTCGGTCGTGATCGCCGGGCTCTTCAGCAGCGCGTCGAACGAGGTGCAATCGGGCGTGCCCGTGCTCAAGGACCTGCCGCTCGTCGGAGGAATGTTCGGGCACACCTCGACACGGGCGGACGAGCTGGAGCTGATCGTCACCGTCACCGCCCGCCTGGTGGAGGCCGGACCGGCTCCGAACGAAGCCGTCGCGGCCGGTTCGGGGCAGACCGTCAACAGCTACTACTACTAACGAGAGGTCGCGTTGCCGTGTCGATCCAGCCTGCCCCCTGTATGCGACCGGAATGTCGCCACGCGGCGATTCCGCCCGCCGCTCCGAACGAGACCTTGCTGCGCCGGACTTGCGCCGGCGGCGCAGTCCTGCGGACCGAACTCCGGACAACTGTGCCGGCCTGTCCACCGCCAGACCGACAAGGAACCCCACGAGATGAATCTTCCGTCGTTGGCCGAGTTCTCGCTGGACGTGCTCGAGATGTTGCGGCCGTTCGTCCACCTTTTCCGGGTGTTGATCTCATGAACTTCCGATCGTCATGCCGGCGGAAGAACAACGCAACGGCGCCGCGAAGAACGCGCCGGGACCGCGGCTTGCACTCTGCTCGCATGGGACCGCGTAAATAACGTGAATCCGAATGCCAACTCTAGCTCGAAAGGAGAAAGCGAAGATGAAGTTGGGAATGAAGGCGGCGGTTGCCGCCTGCTGCCTGGGGCTCTCGGGAGCCCTCGCCCTGCCGGGAGAAGCGCTCTCGCAGGAAGTCAAGTACGAGGAAGCGACCCCCAGCCACGTGTATCAGGCCACCTCGGATCTGATCTCGGAGATCGAGATCCTGCGCGAGGAGATGGGCATTACCGTCTATCCCGTCGAGGCCGAGCTGCAGGAAGACCGCGCGCCCGTGCACGTGTACGCGAAGTCCCTGGAGGTCCTGGAGAAGATCTCCGCCGCGCAGCGGAGGCTGGGCATCGACCCCGCCAGGATCGGGCAGATTCCGGTCAAGGACATCATCCCGGGCGACGTCTACAGGAGTGTGCAGAACAGCCTGGCGGAGGTGCGCAGGATCAAGGAGGAGCTCGTCATTGAGGAAGAGATCCGGCCCGCCCCGCTCGAGGGAGGGAAGACGCCGACGTATGTGTACCAGCATCTCGGTGACGCTTCGTTCCTGCTGGACGGGCTTGTCGGCCATCCCGTCGATCCGAACGACGTCTACAACCACATCATGTTCCTTCACGACGAGATGGAGCTGATCGCGGCCAAGCTCAAGGTCGCGCTGGATCTCGATGCGCCCGTCGTCGATCAGCGGAAGAGGATGAAGGCGGTCGCGCAGCAGGTGCTGCGGGCGACGTTCAAGATCATCAACCTGCAGACCAGGCTCGGCATGGACGCGTCGGGCGTGCCGCAGATCACGCTGGTGCGGGTGTCTCCGGCGGAGGTCTACGAGGCCACGAACGTGCTGCTGGCGGAGATGGTGCGAATCAAGGCCCATCTCGATATTCAACTACCGCGCGAGGAGCACGCCATGGCCAGGAACAAGAGGCCGCGGGATGTCTTTTCGCAGGTTCTCCGGCTGATCAGGAACCTGGATATCCTGGCAAAGGCGGCCGTCGACTATCAGGCGACGTGACGGCCGCGTTCGCCGAGGGGCCGGCAGGTGCAGCACGGGAAGCACGCCCGGTTGCGAGACGAGGCGGGTTCCGGCCGGGGGCCGGACCTGCCGGTCTCGAAACACGGCAGCGCCGCGGATCCGGCGTGGCCTCGTGATGCGCTGTCGGCCCCGCTCCTTCACGCGTGCGCCCGCACGGAGACGGGCGGGAGCCCCGGGGTGAATGCCGATGCGGCCCGGGACGCTGCCCGATCCTGAGGGAGCGGATTCGCCGTGAGAACTCCGGCTCCGCTCGCCGCAGGCATGGACTGCGTCCGATTCTGGCTCGGAATAGCGATGGTGGTTGCGTTGCCGACGACTTTGACTGTCTTCCCTCCCGCCCTCGCGGACGACGTGCGCGGCCTCGCTGCGCACCCGCCCGGCATGGAGAAGACCCACGTGGCTCCCGCGGACACACCCTGGATCCGGGCGGATACCGCCGAGCCGATCCGGGAAACAGCCGACGGCTCGTCCGGGACCGCGGCGCAAGAGGCGGTGAGTGCCAGCACGCCAGGCCCGGAAGGGGTCGACGGAGACTTTGCGATTCGAGTTCCCGACAGTCCGGGGTCCGACGAGCCGTTGAGGCCGATTCCGGCGGACATGGGAACCGATCCCGAGAAGGTGGCTCTCGGGCGCGCCCTGTTCCACGACCCGAGACTGTCGAGGGATAACACCACGGCCTGCGTGAGCTGCCACGATCTCGGCTCCGGCGGCGACGACGGACGCAGGGTCTCGGTCGGGGTCGAGGGCCGGCTGGGCTCGATCAATGCGCCGACAGTGTTCAACGTCGGACTGCAGTTCAAGCAGTTCTGGGACGGCCGGGCCAACACGCTCCAACAGCAGATCGACGGTCCCGTGCAGTCGCCGGTCGAGCTGGGGACGCTCTGGCCCGACGTCATCGAGAAGCTCTACAGCCACGAGAGCTATCCGGGGCGCTTCCAGGCGCTGTATCCCGACGGCATCAGCCGGGAGAACGCGAAGGATGCGCTTGCGGAGTTCATGAAGTCTCTGACGACTCCGCACAGCCCTTTCGACCGATGGCTGGAGGGCGAGGAGGACGCCATCGGCGCGCTTGAGAAGCGCGGCTACGCGCTCTTCAAGCATTACGGCTGCTCGTCGTGCCATCAGGGAGCGAACGTGGGCGGCAACATGTTTCAGGTCTTCGGCGTCCTGAACGACTACTTCAGGAAGCGGGGGGATATCACCGAGGCCGACCTCGGGCGCTACAACGTCACCGGAAACCCGGAGGATCGCCATTCCTTCAAGGTCCCGAGCCTGCGCATGGCCGCGCTCACCGCACCCTACCTTCACGACGGCAGCGCTGAGACATTGCGAGACGCCGTCGATGCCATGTTCGAGTATCAGCTGGGGCGCGAGGCGCCCGACGAAGACAAGGAGGCGATCGTCGCCTTCATCGAGTCCCTGGCAGGCGAATCCAGGGAGCTGGATCCATGAACCCTGCCAGCCCGATGCCGGCCGCCCTGTCGCCGCACCCGATCCCGTGGCCGATGTCACGGGCAGGAAGCCGGCGGACAGCGCCGCGGTTCTGGTCCGGACGTGTCTGGAGAGCCAGTGCGCGCTCATCGGATCCGTCGTGTCGGCAAGGCAGCGAATGCCGGGGTGCGCTCCGGGATAGAGTGACATGACTGCACGGCCTCGCATGGCGTTGGCGCTTCTCGCCCTCGCGCTCTCCGCCTGTCTGTTCGCGGCACCGGTCGAGGCTCAGACCGCTTCGCCGCAGGCAGCCGGGGACCAGGCGGAAGAGGCGGCCCGCAGCGCTACGCAGGACGATGAGGAAGGCTTCTGGGAGGGCATCGTCTCGTCCTTCGTGGACTTCTTCGGGGGCGACTCCGGGGAAGCCGGGGCGGAGGAGGAGCCCGGCGGGAACCCGGACAAGCCGGCGCGGGAGAAGAGCGGCACGGCGGCCGATGGCGACGCACGGAACCCCGGCCCGGAAGAGGCGCGGAAGCCGGGGGCCGCGGCCGTCAGCACCGAAGTCGTTTCGCGCCAGCCGAACCGGCACCGAAGCCCTCAGCACAGCGAGGCGGGTGGAGGCGACATTACACCCGGCCACGTGCACCGGGCGACGGCAGACCTCGTCTCGGAGATCGGCATTCTGCGGAAGGCCATGAACGTCGACGGCAGTCCGGACAAGGCTCCGGTCCTGGAGCACCGGTCCCAGGTTCATGTCTACGCCAAGTCCCTGGAGGTCATGGAGAAGACCGCTCGCCTGCAGAGGCGGCTCGGCATGATCCCGGCCGACGTCGGACACATGCCGGTGGGGCCGGTGTCCCAGGACGACCTGCATCGCGGGGTCCGGGCCATTATCGAGGAGCTGCGCAGGGTCAAGCGGCAGATGGTCGTGAACGAGGAGATCGAACCCGCACCCTTGGCCGACGGCAAGACATCCTCCCTCGTCTACCGGAACCTTGCCCATGCCTCGCTCCTGCTGGACGGCCTCGTGGGCCGGCCCACGTCCGCCAACGACCTCTACCGTCACATGCTTCGGATTCACCACGAGATGCTGCTGGTTGCGGCCGAGCTCGGCGTTTCCCTGGACCTCGATCCACCGACCGTGGAAGGGGGAAAGGAGACGGTGGCAGTGGCGCAGCAGGTCGTGAGGGCGGCGAACAAAGTGATCAATCTGCAGTCCAGCCTGGGCATGGATGCCTCCAGGCCGCCGCGTTTTGCGCTCGAGGAGGTGACGCCGGCGGATGTCTTCGATGCCACCAACTTCCTGCTCGCGGAACTGGCAAGGATCAAGGCGCACCTCGACGTCCGGCTGCCGGGCAAAGGGCCGCTCGAAGCGAGAAACAAGACGACGGCGGACGTGTTCGCGCGCGTGCTGCTGGTCATCAGGAACCTGGACATCATGAGCAACGCTGCGGAAGGCGCGGGTTAGGAGCCGGCGTCGTGAGTTCAACTCGAGATTCCAAGGCAGGGCCGGTCTCGGCGGACTCCGTCAGCCGGGCCGGCCAGAGAACGGAGTAACGGTGTCATGAATGCCACATCGAGTCGGGAGGCATGCTCCCGCATGCTTCAAGTCGGGCGGCCGCAACGGCGCAAAGGCCGCGGTGCGGAATTCGGTGCGCAGAAGCATTCCGCAAAGAGCCCGCAGCGCCCCCACGTCCCTGCCCGGATCTTCGTGGCGCTGCTGACGGTGGCGCTCGTGGCCGGCTGTCAGGAACGGCTGGCGCAGAGGGACGCCTACTTTGCGCCGCTGAGCGGGCTCAGCGTGTCGCTCCATGCGGAGACGAAACATCTGGTCAATTACCACCAGGTCCTGCATGCCGCCCGACTTGGATGCATCTGGAGCCACCGTTCCGCTGCATCGTCCGACGCTGCCGGGTTCGAGGGCACGGTGGCGGCGGAAGCAGGAGGTGGCGAAGCCTACGCACAGCTTTGCGGATCCTCGGGTATGACGCACGCCGCGCACGGTGCCGCCCTGAACGGATACCAACGCTGGGTGGGAGACAAGGTCCGCCCGCTGCCGGCTCCGTCCGAGACCGCGTCGTCGATCGGAGGCGGCTCCTGATGCGGGCGCGCAATTCCCGCGCCCCCCGCCGCCCCTAGGCACGATCATGGCGCTCTCGCCCGACAGCCTCTACGCCCGCGGGTTCGCCGCCGACGGCGGTACCCTGCAGGCTCTCCGCACAGGCCTTGCGGACCGCAAGGCGAAGGTTCAGCGCGGACGTCTCGCGGCGGCGTTGCGAAGTCTCGCAGGCGAGCCGGCGTCCAGGGTGCTGTTCGTCGATCTCGACGGCGTCTCCGAGCCGGGCCGGGCCGCCAGGGAGCTGGCGTCCGTGTGCGCCTTCGAGACTGCCGTGATCGCCATCGGCTCCACCGACACGGCGCAGTACACGCGGGAGTTGTTCCAGCACGGCATAGCGGACTACCTGGTCAAGCCCATATCGGCCTCCCTCGTCCGCGAGGCGTGCGCGTCGCTCACGGACGAGGCTGCGGAGCGCCCCTACGCCGGACGCGTGATCGCATTCGCGGGCAGCGCCGGGAGCGGGACCTCCACCCTCGTCGCTGCGCTCTCCCGCGCTGCCGGCGTCGACGGCCGCACCGCGTCCGTGGTCGATCTGGATCCCGTCGCAGGCCGTCTTCCGGGATTGCTGGGCGTCGAGCCGGCCGAGGGTCTTCCCGCGATCTTCGCCGCACTTGGTTCCCAGACGGCGGGCGACTGCGATGCGGGCGCCGCGACGGACCGGATCGAAGGGGTCGGTGTAACGACCGAACCCGGGGTGTCGCTGATCGCCTACGCGACTGCGCCCACCCTTCCGCCGCCGCCATCGCCCGACGCGTTGTCGCGGCTGCTCGCGCACCTCGCCAACCGGACGCACCTGGTGCTGGTGACGGGTTTCCCGGATCCCGTCCTGCAGCTCGAGGTGTTGCAGCGCGCTGACACCCGCGTTCTGCTCTACGAGCCGACGCTCGCCAGCCTGAGCGCGGCGGTGCGCTCGCTTGCGCTGCTGGGCACCAGTCATCCCGCGACCCTGGTGCAGTCCTCGCCGCGAATGGCCAGAAGCGGCCTGTCGCCGGCCCACATCCGCTACGCACTCGGCGACCGCAGGCCGGACGTCGCGGTGCCCTTCGATACGGCCCTTCACGCCGCGGCCACCGGAGGTAGACCGAAGCAGCCCGGGCGCGCCTGGCGCAGCGCCGTGGGGAAGGTGCTCGAGCACGTGCTGGAGCGCGCGGCCGTGTCCCAGGGGGCTGACGGTGCCTGAGCGCAGGCGCAGGGTACGCCGCGGGCGCGGTATCCGGGCGTTCCGCGTCATGGTGCGCACGATTGCGGCATGCGTCTTTCTCTCCATCGTCGTCCCATGGGGAACGGTGCACCCGGACGTGTCGGGCCGGGCGTCGGTGATCGACGGCGACACCATCGAGGTGGGCGAGAGCCGCATCCGGCTGCATGGCATCGACGCGCCGGAGAGCGAGCAGCTCTGCCGTGCCGGCGGCACGAGCTGGCGGTGCGGCCGCCAGGCAAGCGTTGCGCTGGCCGGCCGTGTCGACGGCCGCCTCGTGGTCTGCGAAGAGCGCGGCCGGGACCGCTACGGGCGTATCGTGGCACTCTGCCGCGCCGACGGCCACGACCTCGGCGCCTGGCTGGTCTCCCGGGGGTGGGCGCTCGCCTACAGCCGATACTCGACCGACTATGCGACCGAGGAAGCATCGGCGAGAGCGGCGCGCCGGGGCGTCTGGCGCGGGGAGTTCGTCCCGCCCTGGGACTGGCGGTCAGGCGTTCGCCTGCCTCCGCTCCGTCACGAAGACAAGCGGGATGACGACAGCTGCCGCATCAAGGGCAATATCTCCCGCGGCGGCGAGCGCATCTACCATCTTCCGGCAGGCCAATACTACGACCGGACCCGGATCGATCCGGCGAAGGGCGAGCGCTGGTTCTGCACCGAGGGCGAGGCCAGGGCGGCAGGGTGGCGGAGGTCGCGCCGGTGAACCCGGGTCTTGCCATGCTGACGCCGTTCGCCTGCTTCTGCCGGGTACAGCGCATGAGGGCTGCCTCGACCGTCGCGGGCCTCCGGTCGTCAACGAAGCCGAATCCGTTCCGCACTGCTGCATCGACCGCTGCCGCGCGGCCATGGTCATGCTTGACCGGCCGCAGCATGCACTCCGCTGTCGCGACGGGCACACGTCAGGAGCCGGTGACCGGCCGGGTTTCTCCGCTCGTCGCTCGCAGGGGCGACCACTGCCGCCCTCGCATCCGGCGCGCCGGACGGACGGTGCCAATGAATTTACATACGCACGGCGACCGTGATCTCCGGGCAGGAAGCGACCGTCTCGCGCCTGTTCCGGCAACTTATGAGCCAGGATGAACGACCCATGCAAGACCTTCACCTGCACGATTACCGGCCCCGCTACCCCCAGGCAAGCACTCCGGAAGACCGCGACGGGAGGGTCGCGTCGGGCACGGCGCGTCCGCACACGCAGGCCCTGCCGTCGCATCCAGCCGGCGTGCCGTATGCTCCGTCCCGGGACAAGCGATGGCTCTTCAACCGCTGGGTCGACTTCCTCACGCTGGGCGGCGGAAGCCTGGTCGCTCTCGCGGCGCTGGCCGCCTTCTACCCGCGTGACGAGCCGGCCCGAGCCGCGCTCGCCGGCATCATGCTCTTTCTCGCACACTTCGTGAACCATCCCCACTTCGCCCACTCGTACCAGATCTTCTACCGGGGTTTCGCGGAGAAGGCGTTCTCACCGGACTCGCCCCTCGCAGCCCGCTATCGCCTTGCCGGCATCATGGTTCCCGCAATGCTGGCAGCGTTTCTGCTGTCCGCGCTCGCGCTCGGCAGCGCCCCGCTGCTCGGGCTTGCGGCCAACCTGATGTTCTTCACCGTGGGCTGGCACTATGCCAAGCAGGGCTACGGCATCCTGATGCTCGATGCCGCCCGCAAGGGCATCCGCTTCGATACGGGCGAAAGGCGGCGCCTGCTGTGGAACACCCATCTGATCTGGGTCACCAACTGGCTCTTCGCCAACGACGTGCTGAGCGAGAAGGAATTCTGGGGCATCAACTACTACCTGCTCGATCTCCCCGACCCCATCCTGTTCGCCGTCGCGGCGCTCGCCGCGGTCTCGACGCTGGCCGTCGGGCGCGATTTCTTCGTCAAGTGGCGGAGCGGGAGGAAGCTCCCCGTCAACGGTCTCCTCGCCTACATAGCGGCAGGCTACGTCTGGCTCATGTTCGTGCGGTTCGACCCGCTGCTCCTCCTCGTCGTCCCCATGTTCCACTCGCTTCAGTACATGGCCGTCGTCTGGCGCTACCAGCTCAACGTCGAAGGCGAAAACGTGCGCGCCGGTGGTTCGGCGCCCGAAAGAAAGTCCTGGGCATGGCTTCGCACCATGCCCGCCCGCCTTGTCGGCTTTGCGGTCGTGGCAGGGATCCTCGGCTACCTCGGCTTCTGGTTCGCCCCGATCGTCTTCGACACCGTCGTCGCTTACGACCGGACCGTCCTGGGCGCGACCGTATTCCTCTTCATCGGGTGGACGTTCATCAACATCCACCACTATTTCATGGACAACGTCATCTGGCGGCGGGACAACCCCGGCACGCGCCGCCACCTGTTCGCAGCGTAGAAGGAAAGGCGCGATGCAACGCCGTTCAAGCGGCCGCCGAAGGGATCGGGGCGTCCATTCGCTTGGGTTTCGGCAAGCCGGAAACCTGCGGCCTCCGATGCCGGCTCATGCTGCAGCATCGCCCACCGTCCTTCGGGACCGCGCTTGCAATGACGCTCCGGGTTCCGGATCCGGTGAGCGGCCCAACGCCGTTGGTTCGGCCTGTGCCGGCGGATCCGCAGCAAGACGGGCCGAAGTCCGGTCCTGCTGCCCGTACCCCGGCGGCCGGTACGTCGAGAGGCGCAACCGACGGCCCCGGGGAGTGCGCCCGTCTCGCCCACATTACCCTGTGACCTCCCGGCTTGCGCAGCCGGTCTCGTCGTTCGCCGGGCCTCATGCTGAGGCGCGGCGGCACCAGCCTGAAACGAACGCTCTTCTACCCATGGTGCAACATTCACCGAGGAACCTCCGATACATGACCAGACACAGCCTGGAACGCAACCCGGCAGCGCTGACCGCCACCCGCCACCTCAGGGAGTTCGGCTTCACAGGCTGGCACCTTAGACAGAGCAAGAGCTCCTCTCGTCCGCCGGGCGCCGTGGTGGACGGAGTGGACCGCGTCGAGCGGCAATTGGTGCAGGCCGATCACCATGCCGCGGAGCAGTTCCCGCAACGGGACGGCTCCGCAGTGTTCCTGTTGATGGGCCGGCCGCGCCCCGAGGCCGGCGACGGGCTGATCGCCCTGACGCGCTACTGGGAGATCGAAGAGGTCAATGTGATGCACCGGGACAGGGATGCCGCGATCTATGCCGTCTACTGCACATGAGCCGGCACAGGAAACGGACGCGGCGACCGGCCGCTGCCGGACCGTATCGCCGTATCGCCTTATCGAGATGGTCAGGGGAGTGAGAGTTGTGAGAGTTCTGAGAATCGCCTTGCCGACGCTTCTGGCACTTCTGCTCCTTGCCGGCCCCGTCTCCGGCCAGGACTACCGGGACAGGCAGCCTCGGCTCTATGTCTCGGCAGGCGGTGCGCTGGTCCTGGCAGCCGACGTTCACGCCAGCGCACACGACAGTTTCACCGGCCAGCGAGTCGGAACGGACGTGGCGTTCGATGCGGGCCCGGGCCTGGTTCTCGTCATGGGCTACGGCCAGAAGGCGGGGGTTCGGGGAGAGATCGAGTTCGCGTACCGGACTTTCGCGATCGACAAGATATCGAACCTGCGCCTGGACGAACTCGTCGTCCCCGGCTCCGTCGAAGCCGGCGGCGACGTGACCTCGTTCTCCGTCATGGGCAATATCGTGTCGTCTTTACCCTTGGGACCTCTCAATTTCTACGTCGGCGGAGGCATCGGAATCGCCCGCGTCGAAGCGGAATGGCGCTCCCTTGCAGGACTGTCGTTCCCGGAAGTGGACGACCGGGAGGACGTATTCGCCTGGCAGCTGTTCACCGGCTTCCAGCACCATCTGCTCGAAGACCTGTCCGCGGCGCTCGGCTATCGCTACTTCGCGACGGACGACTCACGGCTTCGCCGTGCCGGCGCCCCGGCTGGATCCCACAACCTCGAACTGAGCATCACCCACTGGCTGAACTGAGGGGACTGATCTCCTCTCCCGCGATCCGCGAGGTGCATCTTGCAACAGGACACGACAGCAACATCGGGAGTGTTGACGACAGCGCAGAAGCGCGCTTGTCCGCCGTCATCAACACTCATCAGCCGGAAGTGGCATTCCATCAATGTTGCAACATCGATGTCTCATGAATTGTCCTTCTACTCGGAACCCCCAACCTGGAGAGCCAAATGAGTGCGGCAGAAACTCGACATGCGGTCACCCGCGACCGTCAGGCATTTTTCGACAAGAAACCATCGAGTAGCCAATACCTGCGTCATGCCGTGACGAAGAGCGGCCGCCGGCCGATGACGCTGATGCGGGAGTTCCTGCGGCTTCGTCGTGGACGGGGAAAGCTCACCTTTCACGAATACGTTCAATACGGCGTCTACGATTCCGAACGTATCGGCCCCGACGAAAAACTGCGGTTTATCGCAAATGATCTACACTGGCCGATTACATACACCTGCTGCGACATGACCTTTCAGTCTGTGACAGAAGACAAGTGGCTCTGCTCGCAAACTCTGTCTGGAGGAATGTGCGCTGTGGCGTATTTCGACATCGTGACGCTGATCTTTGGCGGCC
>JAPPMY010000135.1 GCA_028818855.1 Rhodospirillales bacterium | reverse complement strand
CGGTCCGAGTCCTCGCCGTCCTTGCGCCAGCGCCGGGTCTGCAGCTTGCCCTGGATGTAGACCAGCCGGCCCTTCTTCGCGTGCTTCTCGAGCATGTCGACCAGCCCGTTCTGGAAGGTGACGCAGCGGTGCCACTCGGTGCGGTCGATCCGCTCGCCGGTCTGCTTGTCGATGTAGGACTCGTCGGTGGCGATGCTCATGTTGGCAACGCGACCGCCGGAGGCCAGGTGGTTGATGGCGACGTCGTCGCCGAGGCGCCCGAGCACCTGCGCCATGTTCACTCCGAATGCCATGATCGTGTCTCCTGTTCATCCTGGTTGATGACGATGGGTTGACGAACGGGTCCGGAACGTCTCTCGATCCCTTCCCCGTTCACCCTTCTCCAGGCTCCTCACCACCTCTCCTTCGCCGTCCGCCCCGGCGGTCGCCGGGTAGCCGACGACCTTGCCTTGGGCACGGACGGACACGGCGGTGGAGATCAGGACGAAACCGTGCGGAACGTCGCGGAGACGCGCGTCGCGGCCCGGTGCGCGTTGGCGGCACGGTCGATGCCGTGCATGAACGCGGAGCGCGCCTGCCCGCGCAGGACGAGGGCGGAGCGTGGCGGCAGCAGCGCGACCTCGTCGGACGCCAGCCCCTCGCGGGCGTAGGGGCGTGCCGAACGGGTCCGGAAGTTCATGGTCCAGGCGTCGCCGAGGGACAGGGACACGACGACCGGTCCGAACGAGGCGTGGTCGGCGTGCATGCCGATGCCCTGCCCGGGCCGGTACTCGTTGACGATGCACTGCTTGGGCATGTCCCCCTCGAAGAAGGGGCTGAGGCGATCTCCGATGACCTCGGCCCAGCGCGGGAACGGGGGTGCCGGGTCGTGCCGGCCGTTGGCGGGGCCCCGGTAGTTGTATCTGAACCCGTAGTGCTGAACCCGGCGGCTGAGGTCGCTGAGCCAGGGCGCCTGGGAGATGCGCAGCAGGATGCGCGCTTCCTCGGCCTCGGTGATGAAGTCGGGCACCAGCGCGGCGCCGTGATCGAAGATGCTCATGGTGTCCTCCCCGGTGGAACGCAGTCCGGGCGGGAGACCACTCTCCTCCCGGACGGATCGCCCTTCTCCGGGCTGTCCTCTCCCTCGAAAGCGCTGGCCGTGAGGGTGCGCGTGCTATTTGCAGACTGTCATGACCAGGCCTGCGCTCGGGTCGCGGCGTCGTAGATGGCGCTGTAGGGCGGATGCTCGGAGGAGGCGAGCACTGTCCCGGCGGGGTTGCGGTGGCGCAGCAGGACCACGCGGGCGTCGGTGTGGAGCAGGGCCTCGTGGAAGGCTGACCAGGCGGCGCTCTCGTCGTGATGGACGGAGAAGACCTGCTCGGTCTCGATATCGGGGCAGTCGGGGTAGAGGCCCACGAGTTCGTAGCGTGGCGGGTGCGAGGGCTCGTGCGGGCGCGGCGTGATGCCGGTGCTGCGGTCGATCGACAGGGTCCCCCTGCGCGGGCGGGCGGCGCCGGAGCGCCGGGTGCTCCGCGATGCCATGCGGGCGCGGTCGGTGGGGCCGGGCAGCGGCGACGAGTCGACACGATCCAGGGCGATGGTGAGCGCGGGATGGCGGCAGGGCATGGGATTGCCTCCGGTGAAGGGTGGGACGGGGTGGCGCGGGCCGGGAGCGCTTCGCCGGTCGCGCCGGAGGTTGACAGCCGCCCGCCCGGGTTCACCCTCCCGCTTGCGGGCGCTTCGCTCCTTTCCCGGCCGGCCTCCGGCTCGAATTGGTGCGAGCGACAGGCTGCGTGCGCAGCAGGGACACGGTGTGCGGCGGGTTGTCGACGTTGGCTGTGCGGCGGCCTGCAGACGCGGCTGTGGCGCACCGGCAACGGCGGCGAAGGAACTGGCCGATTGCGGCTTGCGGTGGCGGGTTGCCTGGATTAGTGCCTGCCCCCGGAATGAGGAAGGGCTGAATGAGCGAATTCGTGCGGCTGACGCTGGTGCGCTATCCGCCGCGGGACATTGCCTCTGGGCGAGGCAGGCACGTCACGCGGATTCCGGGGCTGCGGGCGGCTGCGGCGCTGTTGGCCGTGGTCTGGCTGCCGGCCGCGTTCCACATCGTGTCGGCCGTGACCGGCGACGTGCGCTTGCCGGGAAACGGAGACGCATGGCTGCATCTGGCCGGGCTGGCGCTGGGCGGCGTTCCTCTGGCGGCGGGCTGCGGCCTGCTGTGGCGCAGGGGGCATGGTCTCGGAGCCTGCGCGTGCGTGGCGCTCGGCGTCCCCGCTGGCGTCGCGGGCGCGGTTGCGGCGGATGGGTTCGGACCGCTGGCAGCGGGGATGGTTGCGGCGTCGGCCAGTCTGCCGGCCTGGATACTTTATGCGTTCGGTCGCCCGCGGCGCGGAGCGCAGGGTTGAAGCGTCGGGGAGCGCCTACTCGCAGACCACCCCGTCGTTGTCGCCGTCGCGCATGAACTCATAGGCGGGATGGCCGCGCGGCACCGGCGCGATGCCGTGGTGCCGGGCCTCCTTGCAGGTGATGCGGCCGTTCCCGTTGTCGTCGTACAAGGCGAGGGAATCGGATGACGTGGTGGCGCTGCGCTGCAGCCAGACGGCTGTCCCTCCGAGCTGTGGCGTGCGGCAATCCGGGTCCGCGTTCCCGCGATTTTCTGGCCAAGGCAGGAACAGGGTGCGGGTGCCGGCAGGGCACCGGCGGCAAACGCCGAGTCAGCCCCAGCGGCCCAACCGGTGTGGAGATGCCATCCCCGGCGCGCGAGCCAGGCGGTCATCACGGTCATGCAACCGCGCCGCCCCTTGGTCAGGCGAGGCCCGGATCGTGGCGCAGGTCGTGTGATCCGCGTGGATGCTGCTCCAGCGCGAAGGCGCCGACCACCCGAGGCCGGCCTATTCCGCGCGCCCGTTCGGTCGCCAATCGCGAAGCCAGCCACTGGCGTGGCACGGCCAGAGCGCCCCGCTCTCATAGAGTTCATAAAGCAACGTGATCGGGCCGGGAGGCGCGAGCTCGCCGGCCTCGTAGCGTCGCACAGTGCCCTCGCCGTTCCAGCCCAGGCGCAACGCTTTCCCCATTTGATGGGTGGAAAGGCCCAGAGTCTGGCGGATTTTCCACATGTCCTGGGGCGTCAATTCAGTCCAGCCGTCCCTGAGAATGTCGATCTTCTTCACGCATGTTTCGGTCAGCAGGACCAGCAGGAAAGCTGGGTGCTCGGCGCCGTCGGCGACGCTCTTCAGGGCATAGCGATACGTATCCCCGCCCTCCAGCATCGCCTTCAACTCGGTGTGCGCGATGGCGTTCGCTTCGACGACGGTTGCATCGTCGGCACCTTCGAGGACGCCGCTCCCGTTGAGGAACATCATGACGCATTCGACTGTACTGGCGATGCGTGGATCATCGGAATCCATCTTTGCACTCTCGCGTTGCCAACTGGCCAACGGCTCGGTCAACGTCGCCAAATCATGTGTCCAGCTGGCGCTGCACAGCCTGATCCGTGTGGCGCGCCATCACAGTCCCGACCAGCGCTTCAGCGAGGGTCACTGTGGCTACCTGAGACGTAAACGGGCTGGGGCCTCTGACAGAAGCAAACAGGACTTCGTGCGCGTGGGTGGCCAAGGACGAGTCTGACCAGTCGGTCAGCCCGATCACCCGCGCAAAGCAGCATCGCGCGTAGTCGACAACCCTGAGGGTCGAGTCACAGACTGGAGTGGTCCCGATAGCGACGACCACATCGGCGGGACTGAGAGCGGCCAGGTATCGATCCGAGGCTGGATCGGTTCGCTCCACAAGATGCCAATTGCGGAGCCGCTTGGAGGCAATTTGGTGCATGTGGATCGCCGAGGCACGATCCACGTCCATGCCGATGATGAGCACGTGGCGCGCGTCCAGCAGTACCTGAATGGCTTGATCGAAGACTGTGTCACTGTTGCGCTCGACCAGCGCGTTCAGATTTCTGATCGCTGCCAAGCGATAGAGCTCCGACGTGCGGTTGAGCCAGCCGTGGTCATAGGTCGACAGCGGTCCAGCATTCGATTCCGGAGCATCGCCGGAGCCTTCATCGGTGCTCTCGTCCTGCTGTGCGTTCCCACGACAGTTTCCTGACACGACGATTTCATTGCTGCGTTTTCCGTTGACGAGAACGGAGGAAAAGCCGTTGCCCTCGCCTGGCCCGTTGAGTCTGCCGTTGGCGACACGTGCCAGTTCGTCACGGGGACTGGAATGCTCGACGGCAAGGAGGCGATCGTCGGAAGGCGTGGACCATTTGAAGGGCTTGGGCCCATTGAAATGCGACTTGAGGAAGACGCGAATATCGGACCTGAGCCGACGAACAGAGGCGTTCTCGGGAGACTGAAACGGCCTTCGCGATAGTGCGCCGAGCCAGTATTCGGCTTGGTAGGCCCAGGCATTCCGGGTCGGCGCGACGTGGACATGCCAACGCGGAGGCTTGACCGGCCGAGGCGCAACTTCTTCGATCGTCCGGATGATGTCGTTGTTGACAATGATGTGGAGCTCTTCGTCGTTAGGGGCACGACCGTCGATCTCCAGCAGGAAGTCATGGAGATCTCTGGCTCGATCGGCCGCGTGATTGCTTTCGCCGTCGACGCCCGTGACCACGCCGAGGGCGAGGAGGAGCGGGTTCGACCCGAGAACTCTGCTGCGTCGTGTACGCGCATCTTCCTGCGCCGTCAGAAGGGCCAACTGCGCGGGGTCGAGGACCGGGGCCCCATTCGCTTCCTTCTCACGCGACCCTTCGGCGTTCGCGCGCTTGCCGTTTGCGACACAGAGCACCATCACCCTGTCCGGCGGCGACAGATACAGCCCGACGACGCCACGCACCTTTGCCACAAACAGGGGACTTGCGGAGAGTTCGAGCATCTTCCAGGGGCGGGGGCGCACGCCGAGAGCACCCCACACACGCCGGATCGTTGCTTCCGGCAGTCCGGTCTTTTCGGCCATTGCGCGCACTGTCCAGTGGGCTGCGCCGGCCGGCTTCAAGTTGAGCGACCAATCGATGACCTCGGCCACCTTCTCATCGGTCACAGGATCGCCCAGGTTCAGCGGAGGTCTTCCCAACAATCCCTCGATCCCGAACTCGAAAAAACGCTTGCGCCATTTACCGAGCGCGGATGGATTCATGTCGAGCTCTGCCGCGATCGCCCTGTTGGTCAGACCGTCAGCGCAGCGAAGGATTATCCGGCAACGATCCGATATCGCGCCCGTGCCGCAGCGGCTACGAACCAGACTTTCCAGGGAAAGCCGTTCGTCTTCATCCAGCATTAAGGGTGGTGGGCGCCTGCCTGCAGCGATCTCGCCCCGCAGAGACTCCTTGGATCTTTTCCCGTTTTGCAGGAGGCATTTGCGACGACCCTTGCGCTTATCGAACAGTCCCTCTATGCGGTCCTTCTGAAAGTTTCGACGCCACGCTGCTACGGTTGCATTACACAGTCCTAACTCTCTTCCAACCTCTCTATTTGACAGACCATCGGCGCAGTACAGGATCGCCTTGCAGCGCACTGCAAACGAGCCTGAAGCGTTGGGGCTTTTGACGTAGCTCTCAAGAATTGACCGCTCCTTGTCGCCCAGCACGACCTCGACAGGCCGGCGGCCCTTTATTCCTTTAACCCAATGGGCAACCTTGGTCTTTGACTCGGCAGGGGGATAAGGAGCTCGATCCGTCCACGGCCCGCCAGGCCGTAACATCACTCCATGCTCGAGAGCATTGCTGCGCCATGCCGAGACCGTCGCGTCGCTCACGCCAAGCTCTGCGGCCACGCTGGCGTTGCTCATCCCCTCAGCGAAGCGAAGGATCGCGCGACAACGTCTTGCGACGCCCTTCGGTGTACGTCTGTTACCAACGAGGCTCTGAAGGATCGACCGTTCGTGTTCGCGCAGAACAACTGGTGCAGCCCGCCGCCCACGAATTACACCATTCATCGAACCGGATCAGCCAACAGGGCTATAGCGCTTCTGCATAACCCCATCGTAGCGGTATTCTAATTTGGCATAAATGTAAAATGTAGTGCAATTGGATCAGTGAGGGTAGCAACGTTACAAATTACCCAAAATGGTGCAAAATAAACGACAGTCATAGGGAACATATATTCACTGTGGCGTAACGACCTATAATAGAATGCGGAACTCCTTGAGTTTTTCTCTACTCAAGACTTTCCGAACGCATAACATGATGAAATGAAAGACGTCAATAGCCTCACGATGCATGACCATGGTTTAGGTATCACTGCGAGAATTCTGTACGAGTTCCTGGAGGCCGGGCTCGCCTTACTCGACAGTCGGGCGAGAATGGCCGCAAGCTTGCGGTTCATGAATGTTCACGACTGCAGAAGTGCCGTGGGGAACTCTACACTGCAAACTGTGGGTGCGACCTCTTGTGGCGATGGTGGGCGGTCGTGACTTGCTTTCGGTCAGAGAGGCTGGCGCGTGGGGACTGACATGGTCGGCGACCAGGCGCCAAGAGGTGCTGGCTGCTTCGGCGTCGTCCAGGGAAAGGGCGGAAGGGACGAAGGCCGACATGACGCGCCGCTCGCGGTCGTTGACCGTGACGGTTGAGTGACGATGCGCCCGACCTCACGCAGCTTCACATAGTTCCTATCCAGCCAGGGTCAGGGGTCAGTCGTACTCGAGAGGTGGGTCGAGGTGTTGTTCGACATTCTCGCTGACTCCTCGAAATCAATGGAAATCACGTCCTTACCACGCTGATCGGCGTCCAACTTGCGCGCCGAACAACACGCAGGAAATCGTAAAGCAGCGCGCGGGCGCGCTGCGGCCGACCGGCCACGAGCGGACGCACCTTCGCCTTCATCGCCAGGATCTCCGGCCCGGCGACGCCTTGAGCGTAGCGAAGGCGGCGGCCCCGCCCAAGCCGGGAGACAGGTGCGCGCGCACGACGCCACTCAGGACCGAGGCGGCGAGGAAGGGGTCAAGGGCGTGGCGTTCGATCTCGGTCTGGAGCCCGGCGCGGCCGGCGTGCTTCGCGCCCGCCGGCCAGTGTCTATTCGCTCCTCCTGACTGAGGATCGGCTCCGCAGGATCGGGTAACAAGGGTTTCCCGGTACTTCTTCGATCCCCAACGCCTCCAGTGAGAACAGCTCTATATGTCCGCAGTTGTCGCAGGCCACCAGAGCCACCACGAAGCCCTCACCGACTCTCGTTCTGCCTTCGCGCCAAGCGTTCTGCATGACCGTGTTGTCGGATACTGACCTCCCTCTATGCCCGCAATTCTTGCATTCGTTGAAATGTGGATTCCTTTCCCGTGCTACGGCAATGAACCGATGACGCCAATCCGAAGGCGGTAGGTAACTGTTGTCGCTTGGGTCTGTCATTTCCTGCTCTTCCAAAATGGAGTCGGACCGGAGGGCTCACGGTGTACTGCGCCGGCGGCCGCGAAGCCGCTTTCGTCCAAACCGCACCGGCAGACGCACGTACTGCCCGGCGGGCGCCCGGCGTCTTGCGCTGCTCCGCCGGTGCCGCCTCCATGATTTCAAGGTTTCTCGTTCCGGCCTTCTCCGGATTCGGCGATGGCCGATCGCGCTGGCAGTACACATACCATAATTGATATGCCTATGCATCAAATTGGGCTACACAGGTCAACTCAGAATGTGCTCGACAGGAACTGTAGTACGCCCGCATCAATCTGGTATGCAGCCCCGGGCTGCCCAGATCCACTGCCCCTTTTTCGGGACCGCTACTCCGGAGAATACCTACCACGATCGTCACCGGTCTCCCTGAACGGCACGATTTTCATGAGGCACGTGGCGACCACCGGGGACATCCTGTGCACTTCGGACACGGTGCCATCTTCGCGCGTGCCAGCGTGTCATCGTCGGCGCCTTGCAGGACGTCGGTCAATGCATTGGCGGCGGCGTGCGGATGCCGGAAAACGGAGAAGCATGGCTGCATCTGGCCGGGCTGGCGCTGGGTGGCGACCCTGCGGCGGCGGCGTGTGGCCTGCCGTGGCGCAAGGGGCATGGTCTGGAGGTCTCCGCGAGCGCGGCGCTCGCCGTCCCCGCGGTCGTGGCGGGGACGGTTGCGGTGGATGGGTTCAGACCGATGGCGGCGGGGATGGTTGCGGTGTCGGCCAGCCAGCCGGCCTGGTTGCTCTATGCGGTTGGGGGCCCGCGGCGCGGGCCGCTGGGCTGAAGCGTTGGAGAGCGCCTACTCGCAGACCACCCCGTCCTTGTCGCCGTCCCGCATGAACTCATAGGCGGGATGGCCGCGCGGCACCGGCGCGATGCCGTGGCGCCGGGCCTCCTTGCAGGTGATTCGGCCGTTCCCGTTGTCGTCGTACAGGGCGAGGGCGTCGACGGCGCCGGAGGACGGCTCGTCCCGTGCGGCGGGTTGGCGCTCGGGCGCCGCCCCGCTTGGGCGGTCACGGAAGACCATCGCCGTGGAGGTGCAGGCCGACAGGATGCGGTCGAGGGCGACGGCTTCTCGACGGTCGACAGTGAGATCGTACTTGCGCTTGACCGCGACTACTCGGGCGGCGAACCAGCAGCGGTTCATGGAGGGCTGCCATTCGGCGGCGTCGTAGGCGCACTTGCCGCCCCCGCCACAGCGGTTCGCGTCCGGCGCGGCAAGGGTGAGGTTGAGAAGGTCGGACGCGAAGCGCCGCCGGGTTTCTGGGCCGGCGGCGCAGAGGCCGCTGTCGTGGGCTTCGGAAACGGCGACGATGTGCTCGATATCCGTCTCACGCATGCTCCGGAAATGCCTGCCGGTGTAGGGCCCGTAAACATGTCCGCCCATGGCGGCGACGATCTTGCGCTCGACCGAGCGCGGATAGGGGTAGTCCGCACGGTCGTAGGGTGCGCAGCGGTGCTCGGGCTGGACCGTAAGGCCGTTCCAGGTTTCGGCGCCCAGCGCCGGGGCGTTAACGGCGAGGCCGGCCGCGACGGTGGCAGCGGCGAGCGCCAGGCCGGCAAAGGGGATCCCCGTCGGGCGCGGCAGGGGCGGGGTCGGTCTTCTTGTCATGGCGATTTCCTGCGTGTGACGAGCGGATCGGATGATCCGCACGCGGGGCGCGATGCGTCAATCGACTTCTGTCTGCGACGGCTCGAGAGATTCTATGGGCAGGCAGGGGCCGGGGCCGGTTTCAGTGGAGCGGCTCGCTGCCCCGGGCGGCGGCCATGGACCGGGCGACCAGCCTGCTCCACGCGTCGCGGTCGAGGCCGAGGCGGCGGTTCAGGCGGTCGCACAGCCGCTCCGCATCGCCGAGCGTGAGCGCGACGAGCGCGGTGGGGATGTAGCCGTCCATGCCTTCGAAGACGATGCGGATCTGCTGGGGCTGGTCGGGGAGGTCGTAGGAGGGCGTGAAGGCGAAGACCGGCTCCTCGGGAAGCTCGTGCGTGGTCATCGAAGGTGTCCTCGTTGCGGTGTGGCGGAGCCGCCCGCCCGGTGGCGGGCGGCAAGGTGCGTCGGCGGTGGGATCGACGCCGGAGGCGGGCGGTCAGGACGCCCCCGGCTGCGCGATCGGCCAGCGCTCCGTGATGCGCTCCAGAGTCGCGTGGTCGGGCGCGAACAGGCGGGTGCGCCAGGTGACGATCTCGGCGACACACCCCATGCGCTTGAGCGTGTCGGTATCGCCGTCCGTGGGGCCCTGGATCTCGATACGGAAGGCTCCCATGAGGCGGCGCCGTGCCAGCCTCCAGCCGTTGGCGAGGTGGAAGGAGGCGCCCCGCGCCATGATCTCGTCGTGAACCTCTGCGGCGGTGAGGCCGGGGCCGCCGTCGAGGCCGAGGGCGGCGCGGAACTCGTTGACCTCTGCGGGGCCGAGGACGCGGCCGACCAGGTGCTCGCCGTCGTCGGCGAGGAGACGGCGCACCCGCATGGTCTCGTCGGGCAGCCGGTCCCAGATCGGCAGCAGCAGGCCGCTGACCAGCCAGAAGCGGGATGCCCGGTGCGACGGCAGCGCCGCGATCTCGGCGTCCCAGAGGGCGCGCCAGCGGTCCTCGCCGGCGGCGCGCCACTGAGAGGCGTCCAGTGCCGCCCTGGCCATGGTCTCGCGGACGGCGGGGCGCACCAGGCGCACGCGCTCCTGCACGTCGCCGTCGTCGAGCGTGCGCGCGGGTGCGTCCATGACCAGCGCCGCGCGCTTCGACTGCGCGTTGACCATGAGGAGCGGCGGCTTCCCGGAGGTCGCCGCATGAAGCTCGATCGCCGCGTCGGCGCCGAGCGGCTCCAGCCGGTCCTTGCGCGCGATCTCGACGATCTCGGTCTCGGCGCCGGAGCCCTCGTGCGTGAACACCGTCTCGCGGGAGGCGACGGAGAGGGAGTCGGCAACGATGGTCTCGACGCCGCGCTCGAAGGTGCCGGCCTCGACGGCGATCTCGATGTTGGCCTCGATGCGGGTCTCCAGCGCGCCGAAGAGCTGGTTCTGCTCGTCGATGGGAAGTGCCAGCAGCCGGTTGAGGAACTGCGGCATGGGCGGCAGGTCCTCCTTGAGGCTGCCCTCGTAGACCAGTTTGAGCCCGGTGGCCTCCTCGAAGTCCTTGAGGGACCAGCCCTCGATGTGGCCGCGCCAGAGCGCGATGTAGAACTGGCGCAACGCCGACTTTGCGTAGAGGCTCTCGAGGTTGTCGCTGGCCCGGAAGAGCGCGGTGTCGTCGCCCCCCATGGCGGTCTGCGAATCGCGCTGCCCCCGCGTGATGGCGCCCAAACTGTCGAGACGCCGCGCGATGGTGGCGATGAACCGGCGCTCGCCCTTCACGTCGGTGGCGACGGGACGGAAGAGCGGGGCCGAGGCCTGGTGCGTGCGGTGGGTCCGGCCCAGCCCCTGGATCGCCTGGTCGGCCCGCCAGCCGGGCTCCAGCAGGTAGTGGATGCGGCGCTCGGTGTTGGCGCAGCCGAGATCGGCGTGATAGCTGCGGCCGATGCCGCCGGCCATCGAGAACACCAGTATCCTCTTGCTCCCGTCCATGAAGGCGGCGGTCTCGGCGAGGTTGGCGGAAGCCGGCCGGGAGCGGAGCGCCAGGCGCTCCCCCTTTGCGTCCGTGATTCTCAGCACGCGGCGCGAGCGGCCGGTGATCTCAGCCACGGCGTCGTGACCGAAGCGGTGAATCAACTGATCCAGCGCCGATTGCACCGGCGGCAGCGCGCCGAGCCTCTGGATCAGCGCGTCGCGTTTCGCCAGTGCCTCCTGGCACAGCACCGGGTTGTTGTCGGCATCGAAGACGGGCCGCGACATGAGGTTGCCGTCATCGTCCTCGAAGGGTTCCTGCAGCTGCACCGGGAAGGCGTGCTCCAGGAAGTCGAGCACGTACTCGCGCGGCGTCAGGTCGATGGAGAGATCGTCCCATTCGGACGCCGGGATCTCGGCGATGCGGCGTTCCATCAGCGCCTCGCCGGTGGAGACCAGCTGCACGACGGCGGAGCGGCCCTCCTCCAGGTCCTCCTCGATGGCGCGGATCAGCGAGGGGCACTTCATGCTGGTGAGCAGGTGGCCGAAGAAGCGCTGCTTGGCGCCCTCGAAGGCCGAGAGCGCGGCGCCCTTGGCGTTCTTGTTGAGGGTCTTTTCGCCCTCCGTGATCCCGGTCGCCTTCAGGGCCTCCTGGATATTCTGGTGGATGATCTTGAAGGCGCCCGCGTAGGAGTCGTAGATGCGCCGCTGCTCCGGCGTGAGCGGGTGCTCCAGGATGTCGACCTCGACCCCGTCGTAGGAGAGCGCCCGGGCCTGGTAGAGACCCAGGGCCTTGAGGTCGCGCGCCACCACTTCCATTGCGGCCACCCCGCCGGCCTCCATGGCGGCGATGAAGGCGGTGCGGGTTTCGAACGGGGTCTCGCCGGAGGCCCAAAGGCCGAGGCGCCGTGCGTAGGCGAGGCCGGGGACGGTGGTGGCCCCGGTGGCGGAGACGTAGATGATGCGGGCGTCGGGCAGCGCATTCTGCAGGCGCAGGCCCGCGCGTCCCTGCTGCGAAGGCTTCACTTCCCCGCGCTCGCCCTTGGAGCCCGCCGCGTTGGCCATGGCGTGGGCTTCGTCGAAGACGATGACGCCCTGCCAGGCGTGGCGCTTGTCCTCGTCCTCGCCGTCGGCGAGCCAGGCGACGATCTGGTCGAGGCGCGACGGCTTGCCCTGCCGCGCAGGCGAGCGCAGCGTCGCATAGGTGGCGAACAGGATTCCCTGCGAGTGGGGGATGTGGACCCCCTGGCGGACCTTGCCGAGGGCGATGACGTCTTCCTCGCGCCCGCCGACGGCGCACCAGTCGCGGCGCGCGTCCTCCAGCAGCTTGTCGGACTGCGAGAGCCAGAGCGCGCGCTTCCGGCCTCTCAGCCACTGGTCGAGGATTATCGCGGCGACCTGCCGGCCCTTGCCGCAGCCGGTGCCGTCGCCCAGCATCCAGCCGCGCCGGAAGCGGACCGGATCGGACAGCGGCTCGTCGGCATCGACGGCTTCGTTGTCGTCTTCGGGGGCCGGCGCGGCTTCGTCGTCATCGTCATCGCCGTCTGCATCGACGCGGTTCACGGTCTCCGGCACGAGTGTCTCCCAGCCGGCACCGATGCGGTACTCGGCGGCGAGATGGCGCTCGTGAGCCTGGCCCGCGAGGATCACGCTCTCGAGCTGGGCGTCGGACAGCAGCCCCTTGGTGACCACCGTCTCCGGAAGTATCGGACGGTATGACGGCATGGGGTGCGAGACCGCCGCCATCGCGCCGGACTGCACCAGCGGCGTTGGGTGCTCCACCGCCCCCGGCACGTGGATGCTGGATGCCCGCCATCGTGCATAGGGTCCCGAGGGCTGCGCGCCTTTGGTGGGACCGCTCCCGGCCGGCGCCGCCTCGTATGCAAGTTCCGACACAACTCCCCAGTCGTGCTCGACCGTCGGCGTCTGCTGCCGGGCGGTGCCGGTGCGCCTGGTCCGCCTGGGCCGGGGCGCGGGCGTCTGGCCGAACAGGTCCGCGCCCGGGATGGGCTCGATGGCGCGCCGCGCAGGTACTGTGCCGGTGATCGCCTGCAGGAGGTGGCCCGCGTCGCGCACCGGGTGGCCGGCGTAGACTTGCACGGGCTTCTCCCCGCCCCGGTCGAGCACGGTGAGGCGGGTGTCGAAGCTGGTGCCGCGCCGTGCGTAGGCGCGCCCGTCGATCGGCGCGGTGAAAGCGACCTGCGCGGGCGGGTCGAGGGACGAGAAGGCGTCCGCCCACGCGGCATCGCCGGGGACGCAATGCGCCGAGGAAATTGCCACCAGGCGCCCGCCCGGCGGGAGCATCGAGAAGGCCGAGCGGATGTGATGCAGATCGACGTGATGACGAATGCGCTCGATCCCGGGGCTCGCCGAGAAGGGCGGGTTCATGAGGACCACGGTGGGGCGCAGCTCGGGCAGCCGGTCACGGATCGATTCCGCGTTGTGGCGGGTGATCGTGCTGCCCGCAAAAAGACCGGCGAGGAGGCCGGCGCGGACGGCGGCGATCTCGTTCAGGTGAAGCGCGCCGGCGTGGCCGTTGCCGAGCGCAAGCTGTGCCATGACGGCCAGCATGCCGGTGCCCGCCGAGGGTTCGAGCATCACGTCGCCGGGGCGGATCATCGCGGCCTGCAGCGCGGCGTAGGCGAGCGGCAGCGGCGTCGAGAACTGCTGATACCTGAGCTGCTCCTCGGAGCGCCGTGTCTGGGAGGGCTCCAGCGCCGCGAGGGTCTCCAGCATGCGCAGCATGGCGGCGGGACCGCCCGGGCCGGCGCCGGCCTCGCGCCGCATGGCGCGGCCGTAGCGCTGGAGGAACAGCACCAGTGCCGCTTCCGCCGCCTCGTAGGCGTCCTTCCAGACCCAGGCTCCGTCCGCGTCGGAGGCACAGAAGGCCCGCGTCATGGCCTCGCGCAAGGTACGGGCATCGAGCGCCCGGCCGGCTTCGAGGACCGGCAGCAGGGTGCGGGCCGCTGCCAGCAGCGCGGCGGGCGCGGACCGGGACTCGGACTGTGGGAGTGCAGGTGCGTCGGGCGCGGGGACGGTGGCGGGTGGGCGCGCGGGCGCGGCCGGCGCCGGATGGGCGTCGAGCATGGGCAGGCTCCGATGAACGGGGTGCAGGAAGGGCCGCAGCGGCATGGCGCGGGGCACTGCCTTCCGCGCCGCTCCGTCCGGCCTGTCCCACCGCCGCCAGCCGTGCTCGTGGCGGCGGGGCGCGCGGCGGTGGTCAGGCCGCACTGCCGGTCAGTGGCCGGAATTTCGATCGGGAACGGCGGACGCCGTGAGAGGGGTGCGGGCGGGGTCAGCCGAAGCGTTCGCGCCCGGCTCTGGAGGCCCACCCCTGGACGGCAAGGAACTTCCCGCGCCGCACCGCCGGTCCGCCCGGCGCCGGCTGGCCGGACTCAGGGCGGCGAAAGGCGGGGAGACGCGGGGAGGAAAGCGCTCAGGCCGTCGGGCGGCCTGGAATCAGTTCAGCGTGATCGGCTCGACGCAGCGCGGGTCGTCGTTCGCCGGTCGGTTGACCAGCGTGCTCACCGGATGGGCGGTCATGGCGTCCGCCGGATAGGGTGCGAGGGGAACTTCCTCGCCTGCGAGCCACGGACCGTAGGCGTCTTCCGGCAGGATGACCGGCATGCGGCCGTGGACCGGGGTCACTGTCTCGTTGGCGGCGGTGGTGAGGATGGTGAAGGTCCCGACCGTATCGCCGGGGCTGCGCTCGGCGAGAGAGCCGGTGAGCGCCGCGCCCGCCGGCACCGCCCAGCTCTCCCACAGCCCGGCGAAGGCGAACGGCGCGGCGTCCTTGAGCCCGAACAGCCAGGGCTGGCGGGTCTTGCCTTCACGCCGCCATTCGTAGAAGCCGTCGGCCGGGATCAGGCAGCGGCGATGGCGCCAGGCCGAACGGAAGGAAGGTTTTTCCGCCGCCGTCTCTGTCCGGGCGTTGATCAGCTTGTAGCCGATATTGGGCTCTCTGGCCCACGAGGGGATCAGGCCCCAGCGCAGCATGCAGAGGCTACGCCCGTCGTCATTGGCGCGCACGATCGCCACGTCCTGGCTCGGCGCGACGTTGTAACGGGGCCGCAGGTTGAGCGGCGTGCCGATGAGGTCCATCCGCTCGTGCAGCTCCCGCCACGTCATGCGTTGGGTGAATCGGCCGCACATGCCCGCGAAACTACCCGCAGCGGCGGGAGGCTGTCATGTTGTTCTCTAAATGTTCTCGTGCAAGACTGGCGCTCATGGACGAGAACTACAACATCCCGGTCGAGCGGGACGACCTGCTGTTCACCGTCGAGTTCGCGCTGCTCAAGGCGGAGCGCTCCTGGCCGAAGAAGCGCGTGCCGGGCGACCACGACCGCCTGAAGCCGATGGCGAGGGCTGTGGTGGAACACCTTGAGCTGTGCGCCATGCGCTGCTTCCGGCGGCCTCCGGCGCCCCACCACAGGATTCCGGACCCCTTCTTCACGCCACGGCGGAGCGGCGGCAATGACGGGCCGGACGGCGCGCCGGAGGGATGACGGGGCGCTTCAGAGCAGACCCTTCTGCTTGAAGCTGAACGCGTCGCACGGCGTGACGACGATGTGGTCGTGGAGATCGACGTCGATCGTTTTGAGGGCGTCGCGCAGGCGGTTGGTCATCTCGACGTCCGCTCTTGACGGCGTCGGGTCCCCGGACGGATGTGGGTGTACCACCACCAGGGCGGTGGCGCCCACCTCGAGCGCACGGACGCAGACCTGCCGGGGATAGACCGGGGTGTGGTTGACCGTGCCGGTTTGCAGCAGCTCGTCGCGGATGAGCCGGTTCTTGGTGTCGAGATACAACGCACGGAATTCCTCGACGTCGCGGTGCGCCGCCAGCGCGCGGCAATACTCGACGACCTTGTCGTAGGTCGCGAGCTGCGGATGGAACGTCTCGGGCAGCGCGGCCCTGGCCATCGCGATGCCGAGCGCCTCGGCGATCTTGACGGCGGCAATGCCGGCGTCGTCCAGGCCGGGGATGGTGCGCAGCGTGTCGGTCCGTGCCGCGAGGACGCGGGAGGGCGTGCAGAAGGTGTCCAGCAGAACGCCAGCGAGTCTCTCGGCTTCGGCGGCGGAGTGCGATCCTGCCAGCAGGAGCTGTAGAAGCTCTCGGTCGTCGACGGCCTCGCGCCCGGCGCGGAGGAAGCGGGCGCGCAGGTCGTCGTGACCGAAGCCGGCGGCGTGCCGGTCTGCGGCTGTGGGGAAGGGCGTCACGTCGCGGAGGCCGGAGGCGGGTGCATCGGAGAGGCTCATTGCCCGGCCCTCTGGAGCCTGGCCACCAGGGCATGGACCGTGTCGGGAGCGGCGCCGCAGGCCTCGCCCCAGCCGCGCAGGTTGCGCTCGAATTCCTCCAGCGAGCCCAGATGGGCGTTGAACAGCGGATCGTGTGTGGTGGCCGCCAGCACGGAGTTGCCGGAGACGGCGATGCCGGTGATCGCCGGGTCGGTCATCGGTTCGATGCCAAGCAGCCAGCACAGGAATGCGGCGAACATCGGCGACAGGTTTTCGCCCCCGGCGCGGGTCCATGGCGTGCCTGGCGGGCAGTGGAACAGGTGGCACGTCGGGGATCGCGAGGGCGGCGCTCGAATGGGGCATGGCACGGCTCCATGACGGGGAATGGAAACGTCCCGCCACGGGAGGAGAGACCGCGGCGGGGCGTCGAAGGAGAGCGGGAGGCGGCGCCGGAGGCCTCCAGGTTCCGCGCCGCTCGCCCGACCTGAGCCCCACCCCGCTCCTGGCGGCGCCGGAGAGGCGGGGTGGGGAAGGCGCGCTCAGTCGGCTTCGGCAAATGTGATGGTGATGACCGGCCCGCGGGCATCGCCGACGCCGCGAGCGACGAAGGGGAAACGCTTGCGGGGCGGGTTACCGCAGGGCGCGGGCGAGATGGCCTGCGTAGACCCCGACGGCCCGCCAGTAGCAGGCCATGGGCGTCTTGTGGCGGCGCCACTGGAGCTCGGCGCGGTGCAGCGCGTCCTTGCGGAGATCGAGGAGAGCGAGCCGCAGCGCCTCCCGGGAGGCGGGTGGCAGGGCGCGGAAGCGGCTGCGCCAGGCCTGCTTGAGGTCCGCGTCGGCGCGGTGGATGGTGGAGTTCTGCATGGTTCCGGCGTGCCGGGTCAGTCCGTCCCGAATCGCGCCGCGTCGAGGTGGCGGAGCACGGCGGCGGTGAGCTCGCGGATGTCCTCGTAGGAACGGTCTTCGTCGTCGTTCCATTCGATGACGCTGTCGAGGTGAGGCTCGAAGTTGGCGGCGTTGAGCTCGCGCTCCCGCGTGTCGATGTGCCCGATCCGGGTGTAGATCTCGCACATGGATTCGCAGGCCTGCCCGGTGAGGGAAGGGTCACCAAGGAAGAAGGAGCCCGTGTGAATCCGGATGGCGGCGCCGAGGCAGAAGCAGCGGGGGCTCTCGGGCGTCGCCAGGCGGAATGCGGGAGGGTGGCGGACCTCGTCGTTGTCGAAGACGTGAAAGTTGCCGTCGAATTCGATGACGTCGCCGTCGTCGTCGCGGCCCCATCCTCCCTGGTGCCAGCGTTTGGGGAGGTGGAAGGTCTCGTGGACGCGGCGGGCGATCTCGAGGAGCTGCTCGGGCGAGAGGGTTTGCATGGGAGCTGTCTCCAGTGAAGTGGCGGGGACGGCGGGCGCGGGGGAGCGCTCAGTCGTCCTCGGCAAACATGATCGTCACGACCGGCTCACCGGCGTCGCCGGCGCCGATCGCCACGATGGGGAAGTGTTTTCGGGGCGCCCGGTTGCTGTCGCGGAGGTCCTTGCGGATGTTGCGCACCAGCACGCACATGGTCACGCGGTCGCGGTTCGACGCGCGGCGCGCGTAGTAATGCGCCATCCAGAGGACGTCCCACAGGCGCCCGCGCTCGTCCTGGAACCCGCGGTAGCCCTCGGGGAGGGCGACCAGGCGGTCCCAGACGGTGCGGGTGAGCGCGACGGGGATGGTGAAGCCCGCCTCGCGGGCGGTGTCGGAGACGTCGACGAGGATGCCGTCCTCGATCGCCTGGGTGCGGGTGTAGGCGGAGAGCACGGGACCGAATGTGGCTGCGTTGCCGGGATCAGGCTTGGGCATGGTCGCGTCCTTCCCAACCCTCGACGCGAACGAGGGCCTTGCCGCCGCGAACCTCGATGTCCGGAGCGCCGTCGGGTCTCCGCCGGACGATGACCACCGGCTTGTTGGCCGGCGGCGGCGGATCGGACACCTCGGTGGTCACGGTGCCGGCGCCGTCCTCGAAGCGGATTCGGACGGTGCCGCCGGTGACCTCGAGTCCGCCGGGCGGACGGGTGCCTGAAAGCGTCACGAGCGGCGGCTCGCCCTTCTCGGTGAAGCGGGCCGGCACCGGCAGGCTCGCGTCGCGGTCCCAGGGGTCGGCGTCGCGGCCGATGCAGCAAGCATCAACGAAGGAGGGGCCGCAATGATCCAGACCTTTCCAGTTGGGGTCCTGGTTGGCCGCCTCGATGGCCTTCTCAAGCGCCTCCTCGATCGTGTCCGCCTCGACAGAGACGGTATTCGCGAAGTATCCGGCGTAAGCGGCCTGTACCGTGAACCAAGTCATGCCGCGGCCCCCTCGGGCTGAGGAATCTCGGGCCCGAACTCGACGGCGACCTTGCCGCTGGCGACCGTGATCGAGACTTCGCGGTCGCGCGGCATCACCCAGAGGATCTCGCGCCACACGGCCTCCGCGATGGTGTGCTTGCGGGCCTCGTCTTCCGTCGCGAGCAGCTTGATCGCCAGGTGCGTGGCGTCCTCGCGGAAGCGGCGGCGCTGGGTCTCCCAGCTGTCCGCGTCCGGGTCGTCGGAGGCCGAGAAATAGGCCGCCTCCAGGAGCTGGCAGAGCCCGGCGGGCTGGAGGTCGCTGTCCCTGGCGACCAGCGGGTGCGCGTCCTCGACCCAGGTGCCCTCCTCGCCAATGAAGACGACGTCGGTGGGGACGGCGATGGTCTCGGACGTCCCGTCGGCGTGCACTATATTAATGTGCATATGGATGGCGTCGGGCCGGGCCCGCGTGTCCGGGAGTCCCGGCGCGGCGGGGATGTCGGAGCACGGCTCGGACCGGCCGCGTAGCGCATCGAGGGGATGGGTGACACCGCCCCCGGTCACGTCGATTCGCACGCCGTCGGCCCGCACCAGCGCGTCGTACCAGTCGTAGCCTTCGAGGCGTGCGTCGGCCTCGTACAGGCTGCCTGCGAGCCCTGCCAGTTCCGCTGCGCGCCAGAGGCACTGCTGATCCTGGGTCTCGGGATCGACCGCCATCACCAGGATGCCGGGGCGCACCGGCTCGCGGTTGGGGGTGTCGCGCCAGTCGTCGATGTCGGCGATGCCGGGGCGCCAGGGACGCAGCACGGCCGGCGCGACCGGCATGTCGATGCCTGCCCTCCTGGCAGCGACGTAGTGGGCGTGCGAGAGCGCCGGCGTTCGGTCGGCGCGGCGCATCGCCCGGTAGACGGCGATTCGCGCGGCCTCGCGCATCTCGTCCAGGAAGGGCGTCTGCACCGCCTCGCGGCGGGCGGGAAGGACCAGCTCCAACTCGGGACAGGCGTCGACGTCGGCGCGCACCGACCAGGTGCCGCCGTCGATGGTATCCACCGTCGGCAGGGCGACGATGATGGCCAAACCATGGAAGTTGAGGTCGGGGTCGTTGAAGCCGGCGAACCTGTTGTCGTAGACGCCGAAGGCCAAGCCCCGCCAGCGCTCGACGTGAACGGCGCCGTCGAGGAAGGCCTTGCGCTCGACGGGCTCACCGTTGACGGTCACGGCGAGCGGGCAGTGCCGCGCAGCGGCGGCGAAGGCGGCGCCGATGCCCTCCGGGCTCTGGTCCGCGGGGAAGGAAATCGCGGTGCCGCTGGGCAGAGGAGCATCCTCGCAGCCGACGATCCGGGCCTCCTGCTTCCCGAGGAAGCACTCGGGCGTGAGATCGACGCGCCAGCCGGGCATGGGCGCGATGCCTGCGGTGGCCGGCCGCGACGAAATCACGCAGCCGCGCTTCGACAGCGCATAGACCCCCATTCCGGCTGGGTCCTCGCGCTTCGCCGTGGCGGCGTCCCAGCCGCTCTCGCCGAAGGAGAGCAGCACGGCCGGGTCGGTGATGCCGAAACCGTCGTCGGTGACGGTGACGAGGGTGCCGCCTTCCGTGGCCTCGGTGGCGACGTCGAGGCGGGTGGCGCCGCTGCGGCGCGCGTTCTGGATCAGCTCGGCCGCCGCGTCCGCGACGGAGGCATTGAAGAATCTCGAGACACGGTCGATGGCGCGGCAATGGACGCGCGCCCGGATCGTGGCGGGCAAGTGGGAACGATCGTTCATGGCGTTGATCTCCCATATTGCGTTGGAGGGAAGCGCGCCCCGCCCGACGGACCCGAAGGCGGTCGACTCGAAGTCCGCCGACCCGAGGGCCGCCGCCCGGCGGGGCGCAGGGAAGGAATGCGGCGGCTACGAGCGGCGCAGGAAGGCCGGGATGTCCATGGCATCGCCGCCACTGTCCGGGACAGTGTCCGAGACAGCGTCATGGCCGTTGCCGGAGACGGGCGGCGCCGACGCAACGGTCTCCGGCGAGGCCTCGGTGCCGTCGTCGGCGTCGATCCCGACCGTGTTGACGATGACCCTCGGTCCGCCGCCCGCGACCGGCACCGCGTTCATGGCGTCGATCGCCTCGTGACCGGTAGGGGCGGCGGTCGCCGCGTCCGGGATGGCAGCGCCGTGGGACGGTTCGGACGGCGCAGGCCGTTCGAGATAACCCGCATCGGTAGCCTGTGCCGCGGGGGCTTCGGCGTCGGCGGCCGGCTCGGGCTGTCCCGCCGGAGCCTGCGGCTGGGCGCGGGACCGGGCTTCGTCCGAAGGTTCTGCGCCCTGGGTCGGCTGCTCCGCAGGCGGAGATTCCGCTTCGGGCGGCGCCGCGTCGCCGTCGTGAACGTGGCCCGTGTCGAAGGCGGCGAAGCCGGGCGGCGTCCAGGCCAGCGCGGCCGCGCGGCCTTCCTTCGGGACCCCTAGCGGCACGTTATTCCCGGCCGCGAAGGCGGCCTCCATGGCCGTGGCGAGCACCGCCTTCTTGTCCTTGCGGTGGGTGTGCGCCCATTCGATGCCGAGGGTCCGGCGGGCAAGATCCAACATCCGGTCCTTGCGGACGCGCGACCAGAACATCTCGGCGCCGGGCCGGACGTGGGCCGCAAAGTCGACATCCAGGCGGGCGACAGTGGCTTCGAGCTCGGGCCGGGCGTTCGTCTCGAAGGCGAGCTGGCCGTTGAGCGTGCGGGCGACGCAGGCGGCGAACAGCCGCTTCTTGGCGCCGGGGGGAAGCGCCCTCAGCGCGGCGAAGGATTCCGCGCGGTCCTCGATCTCCAGCCAGTCGAAGGAGAGCGACGAGCGGTCGGCCAGCATGGCCTCGCCGGGGCTCCAGTCGCCGAAGGCGTCGTCGTTGACGCGGAGCGGCGGGCGGTCCGGGGTCTCGCGGACCGCGATGTCGAGCGCATCGTCGTGATAGCCCGGGGTGAACACCGCGCGGCCCATCTGAAACAGCATGAGGTCGAAGGCGGCCCCGAAGTCGTCGGCAAGATGGGCCTTGACCAGCGTGGTCCTGATGGCGCGGAGGTCGTCGGCGAGCCCGATGCCGACACCGGCCTCCTTGCGCGCCTCGGCCTCGGGATCGGGCCGGGCGGGTGGCATGGCCGGATCGGAGACGGAGGGGACACCCGTGCCGGGGACCTGGATGCCGGCACCGTCATCGTGGGAACTGGCAGCGCCGGGGGATTGCGCCGAGGCGGTCTCCTTGGCCGGCATGTCTTCGGGCTTCACCAGGCCGTGCACGACCTGGACCTGGCCGTCGTTACCGACGGTGACGATGCAGCCGGCGATCGCGATATCGTCCGGCGTGTAGACGGCGCGGGCCTTGATGGCGTGCTGGATCTCCGCGAGGCGCGGCTCGATCGCCTCCGCCTCCTCGATCAGCTCGTCGGTCCACTCGTCCTCGTCCAGGTTGACGAGCTCGTCGTGGCGGACGTGCAGGCGCTCAATCTCGGCCTTCTCTTCGTCCGTTGGCTCGGCCAGGGTGGGATGCACGCGCCCGAAGCGGGCGAGGTCGGACCAGTCGACGTCGAGCCGTGCCTCGGCCCACTTCCAGCGGGTCGCCAGCTCGTCCGCCGCGACCTGAAGCCGGTCGAGGGCGAGCTTCATCAGCAGCGTCGGGTCCTCCAGCCAAACGCCGTTCTCGTGCTCGTCGGCGAAGAGGTCGCGAAGCACGGGACCGCCCGCCGTCTCGTAGGCGTCGACGCCGACATAGCGGGCGAGCGCGGCGCCGGCCGGAACGCGGTCCTCGGTCAGCATGCGCCTGATCTGCCAGTCGGTGGGCCGGTAGCCCTGCTCGCTCACCTGCTCCCACACCGCCATCTGGCGCGCTCGGTCGGTGGTCACGGTGAAGGCCTTCAGCGTGGCGAGGTCGATCCTGTCCTCGCGGTAGGCGTCCAGCAGCTCGGACGCGACGTGGCCGAGGCGCAGGCGCTGCTCCACAGTGCGCTCCGAGACTCCGAAGCGGGCGGCTATGTCGGCGACAGTGGCGCCGGCGAGCGCGAGCGCGCCGAAGGCCTCGACTTGGTCCGCCGGGTGCATCGCTACACGGATGACGTTCTCCGCCAGCGAGAGCTCCTCGTCGGCCGCGCCGTTGGCGACGATGCGGCAGGGGACGGGGTAGTCACTGGGGAACACGCCCTCTTGGGTGAGTTCGCTGAGCGCGGCCAGGCGCCTGCCGCCGGCGATGACGGCGTAGCGCGGGTTGTCCTGATTGTCGGGAGCGAGGGCGCGCACGACGAGGTTTGCGAGCACGCCGTTGGCGGCGATGTTGGCCTTGAGCTCGGCAAAGGCGGTCTGGCCGGCCGCCGTCTTGCGGACATTGGCGGGCGAAAGCTCCAGCCTGTCGAGCGGGATGGATTGGATGACGGGTTCAGTCATCGGCTTCTCCGGAGATGGGCCGCGGTCGGGCGGCACGTGGATGGGACGGGCGGCAGCGTGCAGCCGCGCGCGCATGGAGAAGAGCCGCGGGCGCTCTCTCGGGCGCCCGGGATCCTCGGAGGTCCGCCGCCGGTCTCGGTCTCTTCAGGCCGTGCCGGCGGACCCGGATGGACTGGCTGCTAGTCGGTGCAGTGACAGTCGAAGGAGTCGGAGGCGGCGTTCCCGTCCGAGCCCGGCTCCGCTTCGTCGAACAGGTCGCGGTGGGCCAGGGCTGCGGCCTTGAGCTCGGCGTAGGTCTCGCCGAGGCGGAAGCGTTTCATGTCCTCGCAAGCGCGGCCGTCCGGTCCGGTGCGGTTCGCGACCGTGGCCTCCTGCTTGATCCACCAGTCGGCGAGCGCGGGGTTCTCGCGAATGAGGCGGATCAGCTTGCCGCGGGCCTTGACGGGACAAAGCGTGCAGTTGCCCGCATAGGAGGGGATGCCGAGGTCGAAGGGCTGGCGCTTCCACCAGTCGAGGACGTCGGCCTCGCGCACCCCGGCATCGGCGAGCGGCAGCACGGCGTGAGCGCCGGTGCGAGAACCGCAGTTCCTGGCGCGCATGCGCAGGACGCGGCGCTGCTCGTCGGCGCGAAGGCCGATCACCGAGTGCCAGCGCTTGAGGCCGAGACGGTGGCGGGCGAAAGAGTCGATGCGATCTCTCTTCAAAAAGCTCGAACAGAACTTCAGGGTGACGTTTGGCACGAACCCCTTGCGGTCGATCAGGGCGGCAAAGGGCTCGCCGTTCCGGGACGCGGTGGCGAAGTCGACGACGCGTGTGCGGTGCGGCGCGTCCCATAAGTATTCGAGCCAAAAAATCTCGACTCCCCACGTGCGGCCGCAGATGTCCACGAAGTCGAGAGTTTCGGGACGTTCCATCCCGGTGTTCGCGAATGCGACCCAGATTCCGTCCGGCAGCCGACCGCCATAGGCGTCGACGATTTTCTTGAGCATGTAGGACGAGGTGCGGCCGCCCGAGAAGCTGATCACCGCGGGACGCGGCACGCGGAAGGGTGCGCGGGTCGTACGGGGGAGGCGGGCCGCGGCGGTCATCGTGCGGACTCCGCGCCGCTGGTGCGGCCATTCGGGCGCTGACTGCAAGACCTGTCGGCGTCTGCGATCGCGATGTCGAAGGCGTGGACGATGCAGCCGTGATTGGTCTGGTCGTTGTAGGTCGTGGCCTCCGTGTAATGGCCGAGGGTGAGAGCCCGCACCGTGTCGGTGAGGATCTTCCCGGCGTGGTTCCGGGCCCGTTGCAACGGCGCCGGGACGTCCAGGGAATCCGCATGGCGGTACATGGCGCAGTTGAGCGCGCCGGTGGCGCACCACGAGACGGCGTCGTCATGCTCGACGCCGACGGGCTCGCCGTCGGCGTCGCGCGCGGCGGCGCCCTGGGTCCAGGCCTCGGGCCTTGCGATCAGAGTGCGGGCCTCCGCGAGGAGGTCGCGGGGGGTGGGAGCGGTGGCGGTCATGGGCTTGCCTCCGGGCCTGGAGCGTCTTCCGCGTGCGCCATGGCGAGGGCGTGGTCGAACATGGCGACGACGTTGGCGTGGGTGTCGTGTTCGTTGAGGCCGATGTAGCTTTCGAACGCGCCGAGCTTGAAGGCGGCGCAGTCGAGCAGGCGGCCTGCCCGGTCCACGGCCGGGCCGATCCTGCGGCGGGCGGCATCGTCTCGGCCCAGCACTTCGGCCGAGAGGCCGACCGCGCCCGCGGCGCAGAAGCGGCAGCCGCCGTCGAAGGCGGTGAGCGCCCGCCCCTTGCTGTCGAGGGCGATGGCCCCCTGCGCCCAGCGGTCGGGACGGAAGATCAGCGTGCGGGCGATCGCGAGGATATCGACCGCGCCGGGCGCCTCCGGCCTGAGCATGGCGCGGATCGCCTCGTCGAAGATGGCAACGGTCATGGAATGCGCGGCGTCGTAGTCCAGCACCCAGGCTGTCCCTGACCAGCTCTCGGCCACGCCGACCGAGGCCTGGTTCACCTGCCGGCGGGCTTCGAGGAAGGTGTTGTGCGAGGCGTCGGCGTCGGCGGCCGCGCGATCGAGGGCGCCGAGGGCACCCCAGTAGACGGACTTGTTCGCCCGCCCCTCGCACCTGTGCCCGTTGGCATCCAGCGCATGGGGGTATGCGCACCAGCGCGCGGGATCGGCCACGATGGTGCGGGCTGCGACCAGCAGCGCCGCGACTTCGACGATGTCGGTGCGTGGGTTCATTTGGTTTCCTCGTGGCTGCGGGGTCCGGATGGACGCGCACCGCACGGACAGAGCCGGGGAGAGCCCGTGCGGCGATCGCCTCTCTCCATGGCCCCGGCCCGTCGCCCCGGGGCGCCCGCTCCGCCACTCGCGCGGCCGAGGAGCCGGTAGCGTGCAGCCCGCGGCGAGGGTGGGTCGCGCCACCGGGGAAGAGGGGGCACGGCGGAGCGACTGCGGTCGCGTCTCCGGCTGTCGTCGGCCTCGGCCCGCCGATGGGCGGTCTCGAGGTTTGAGCGAGGGTGTGGCCGGGCTACGCTGACGGAAAACCGGAGTGCAGTTTCGCAATGGCGACAGTGACGCGCGCCGATCTGGCGGACGCCGTTCACCGCGAGACCGGCCTGCCGCGCCGCGATGCGGCGGAGTTCGTGGAATCGGCGACCGAGGCGATCGCGGAACGGCTGTCGGCAGGCGAGACGGTGACGATCTCCGGGTTCGGCAGTTTCAGGGTTCGCGACAAGCGCGCACGGGAGGGCCGCAACCCCAGGACCGGGGAGCCGGCGCTGATCCCGGCGCGTCGCGTCGTGACGTTCCGGCCGTCTCACGTTCTGAAGATGCGGATCGCGGAGGGCCGGGCCGATAGCGGTAACGAGGCATAGGCCGGCGGAAGCGGCGCTGCTATTGGTATCGGCGGCAGACATCGATTCGTTCGGCACAAGAGATCGGAAGAGGAACGGCGATGGCACAGATAGACGAGTCCACGTTGACGAAGGGGCAGCTCCGCAAGCTCACCGCGCTCAGGAATTCAGTGGGGAATGAGGTCGGCGAGAGAGCCTTCGCCGAGTGGCTGGCGTTGCAGGTGACGGCGAAAGGGAAGCCGGACGGTAACGCGGCAACGATCGTCGACACGCTCTGGCCGATGGTCGAGCAGGGCACGCTCGCGATTCCGCGCGGCGGCTATCTGATCAGGCGCGGGCGGGGCCGCATCATCGTGGAGCCGGTGAAGTCGTAGAGGGCCGGTTCGTCCGCCGGGCCTCGATGCTGTCCCGTCGCTGTCGGGCTCCGGACTCACGCCCGCTCGATGCGCAGATAGCCGTAAGGGTCCGGGCCGGCGCCCGGCGTGTCGCGGTGGACGGCGACGCGGAAGCCCGAGCGGTCGAGGTCCTGCACGCGGTAGCTCCAGGGCTGGGAGTAATGCCACATCACGTTGGCGAGGCTCTGGGCGGTGGAGCGGACGCCGAACTTCGTGGCGCGCTCGGGCACTTGCGTGGTGAGGACCTTGATGCAGGGCTCGTGCCTGGTCTCGTCGAGCAGGGCCGAGGCGTTGCACGCGGGGCACTCCCCGGCGGGCATCGGATCTCCGGGCTCGACTCGTTCCCAGGCGTTTTCGAGCGGGCCGCACTGGTCGGCCGGGCCGTTCCAGCCGCAGTACTGGCATGTGGCGGTGGGCATCATGACGTGCTCCTGCCGTTGGCGTTCGGTGAGTGGCGAGGGGGCGGAGGCGCCGTGCCTCCGGCGAAGGTCAATCCCCGATCCTGATGTGCTCGCCCCAGGGCGGGGGTGCCGGAGCGAAACCGGCGGCGGTGCCGTAATCGCACCAGAGGACGTCGAAACCGGGCTCGACCTCGGGGTAGCGGTCGCAGTCCATGTCCGTGAAATACAGGCACACGGCAGGCTCGATTCCCTGCTCCGCGAGGCGGGCGAAGCCCGGCCGGAAGTCGGTGCCCCAGCGTCCCTTGACGACGATCTCCTCGGGCAGCTCGCCCGGCGCGTAGTGCTCCTCGTCCTGCACCGCGGCATCGACCTGGAGCACGACGATGCGCTCGGGCTCGATCTCGGCCGTGACCTCGCGCACCTCCGACCAGAACGCCGCGAGAGCGTCGCTGTCGACCGAGCCGGAGGTGTCGATGATGACCGCGAGCGTGCCCATCCCCTCTGAGCGGATGGAGGGGAGATAGAGCCCTGAGTCGATGAAGCGCCGGTTGGGCACGCTCCAGGAATAGTCGCTCTTGGCCGCGTCGGTCATGTAGCGACGCAGCAGCGAGCGCCAGTCGAGAGTGCTGCGGTGGGCGTCCCGGATGGTCTCCTCCACCGCGCCGGGCGCCTTGCCCTGCGCCTTGGCAAGATTCAGGGCTTGGTGCATGGCCTCGTCCCAATCCTGCTCCTCGGCGGAGACGTCGGGCGACGCCTGGCCGGCGCCTGCGTCGTCGCCAGTGCACCCCGGTGAGTCCATCACCTCGCCGGTGCCGGAGGGATCGCAGCTCGCGGGGGCATCGGATTGGCCGTCTCCGCCCGGACCCTCCTCGGCTTGAGGATCGGCGTCGTCGGATGCGGCGGGCCCGTTGCTGTCATCAGCGTCAGGGTTGCCGTGGTCGTTTCCGCCGCCGTGGTCAGCGCCGTCGTCGACCTTATCGCCGTTGCCGTCGTTATCGTCGGGTTGCGGACCGGCTGCGCCGTCGCCTGCCGATGACGGTCCGCCGCTGCCTTCCTCCTCGCCCTCCTGAGGTTCGGGCAAGCGGTCGTAGGCCTGCTCGACGCTGATCCCGTCCCAGGCCTCGGCGTCCGGCGGGAGCTTTAAGCCCGCGTCGCGCAAGAGCCCGTGGGTGACGAGCTGCGAGGCCTGCTGCCAGCGCCCGAAGTCCCGCTCGCCCCGCCGCGTGTGGTGCTTGAGCGCGCAGGCCAGCACCACGCGCCCGATCGCGGTCTTGATGAAATCGGCGTCGGTGTTGGCGATCCAGTCGGGCGAATAGCGGATCTCGCGTCCGTCGCTCGCGAGGGTCTCGCGGGCCGGGTCCGGCCTGATCGGAAGCCTGAGCGCGAGGCTGCCGAAGAAGGGCTGGTCGCGCAGCAGCGCGGTCACGCAATCGCTGACGCGGCGCGCCGATTCCCGGCGGGCGGCCATCACGCGGCCTCCCGGTCGACGGCAGGGGTCCCGAAATACCCCGCGAACTTCTCCATCAGCGCATCGGCGTCGCGCTTCACCTGGCGCCGGACGTTCGGGTTGAAGCCGGGCGACGGCCTGAGCGTCGCCGGATCGGCGTGGGCGATCCTGTCCTTCACCTCCTGGCAGAGGCTGGCGAGCCGGTCGTCCCCGAAGATGTTGAGGCGGGGCACCACGTCGACCAGGTCGCGGACGTTGGAGATCATCGTGTCGCGGAAGACGAGAGGCTTGCCTTCCGCGTCCTCGGTGAGGCGCTCGGAGACTCGCTCGACCGCCTCGCCGAGCCTCCGGTAGAGATCGCCCACGGCGTCGTGCAGGCGCTCCTCGATCTCGCGCTCGATGCCGCGCTTGACCCGCTCGGTGTCGTCGCTCGCGAGCTTCGCCATGAAGTGGTCCGCGTCCGGCACGGGCACGATGCGGTAGCGGATCCCAAACTTGCCCTGTAGCGCCTCCTTCGACGGGTAGTCCCCGATGCGGAAGAGCTTGCCCAGGTCGAGCCGGGCGCGGTCGACGTTGTCGTCATAGTCCTCGATGAAGCGGGCGCGTTCGCGCACCATGCGCTCGCGCAAGGCGTCCATGAGCTCGGTGTAGGTCTCGTAGTTGGCCACCGTGAGCAGCCGGCTCCCCTGGTCGTCCCAGGGAAGCGAGTTGGCGTAGTGCTGAGCGCGAGCTTCGCTCACGGTGGCGGTGAGGGCGGCGAAGGCGGCCTTGGGCAGCAGGCGCTTGTTGTACCTGCCGGCGCTCGCGGCCGCGTCGTGGTGGGCCGCGACGTGGTTGGAGGCCTGGCGGTCGTAGAGCCGGCCGGACCAGGCGGTGATGCGCAAGCTGACCAGCATGGCGTCGTGGGTGAGGTTCATGGGTGTAGTCTCCCGATAGGCAGGGGGTTACTGGGTCCTCGCTGCGGCCCAGCGGATGAAGGCGTCGGTGCGCTGGAGGTCGGGCTCGCGGCGGATGCAGGAGCCGACGAGGAACTCGCCCACCTCGCGCCTGAGCCTCATGGCGTAGGAGACGATCGAGCCGAGATTGACGTCGTCTGCCATTCGGTAGAGCGAGCCGCAGAGCGCGATCAGCGCGCTCGCGTTCTCAGGGACCAGTGCATTGTCGGGATCGTCGATGACGGCCCGGGGATGGGGCAGCTCCCGCCAGACCTTGAGGAAGGCCGAGAACTCGACCGCCGCGGCTTCGCCGACGGCGCCCCGGAACAGCGCCCGCTCGGCGGCCGGGTCGAGGCTGCCGCGCCGGTTCACGACGTTCGAGACGAACTCCCATGTCCTGGGACATGCGAAGGCCGCGTCGCGCGACTGGGGATCGAACTGGTGAAGCAGCTCCGGCCTGAGCTGGATGAAGAAGAGAGTCTCGGGCGCGATTCCGTTCGCGGCTCCCCATTCGCACCAGTCCGACGGGTCGACCTTGATCTCGAGGTGGACGAAGCGCGAGGCCAGTGGCGTCGGCATGCGGTGGGTGACGCCGCGATCGCCCTCGCGGTTGCCGCAGGCCATGATCGAGGCGCCTTCGGGGAGCTCGTACTCGCCGCACTTGCGGTCGCGGACGAGCTGGAAGAGCGCCGCCTGCACCATCGGCACGCCGGAGGGGAGCTCCTCCAGGTTGACGAGCCAGAGCGCGGTGCTGTCCGTGGGCGGCAGGAAGTCGGGGGGCGCCCAGCGGGTGCGGTTGTCGCTGTCGCGCCAGGGGATGCCGCGCAGGTCGACGGGATCGAGGAGCAGCGCCCGGACGTCGCAGTACGTGCGGCCGCCTTCGGCGGCGACCTGCTGCGCGACCTCACTCTTGCCGATTCCGGGGGCTCCCCAGAGCATCACGGGCTGCCTGGCTTCGACGAGGACCTTGAGGGTGGCGGCGAGCTCGCTTGGCCGCAGAGTGTAGTCAGCGGAGATGGTGTCGGGATCGGTCATGGGCGCCTCCGGATGGCAGGAAGTGGGCGCGGACGCCTCTCGACGTCCGGCCTCGCCCGAACCCGAGCGCCCGCCCCGCTTGCCGGCTGGGGGCAGCGGGCGGACGCGGTCTGCGGTGGTGGGCTTGGAGGCGGTCAGGCGTTCTGCGGCGCTGTCGGCTGAACGGTGGCGGCTTCGGAAAGGCGGCCGGCGCGAATACGGCCGGCCCACGCGGCGGAGAGTGCGGCAGGATCGTTTGCGCGAAGCTGCTGTCGCAATTCCATCCAGAGCCTGCCGAGGACGTTGTGGCCCTCGAAGCGGTCGCCCGCGGGCCGTGCGCCCCACCAGGGGTCGCGGGTCGAGACCTCGACGATGGGGCGCTCGCCGGTCGCGGCGAGCAGCGCGTCGATCTCGTCCAGGTTGGCCTCGCGCTTCATGCGCAACACCCAGCGCATGACGTCGACGCGCTGCGCGTTCCAGCCGGGGTCGATCCCGAGACTGGGCGTGCGGCCAATGGCGGCTGCTTGCCGCGCCGTCGGGGCCTCGGCGATGCGTTGCTGGACGCCGGGGTGCGCAGGGAACTTGCAGGCCTGGTAGGCGGCCTCGGACGTCCCGAAGCTCCACGGGCCCGCGGTGATCGGCACGGCGAGGGGGAAGAAGTTGCTGAGCTCGCCCCACGCCGCCCTGGTGTAGCGAAAGCCGCAGGCCTGCTCCTTACTATAGATGCGCATGGGTTCCTCACTCGCGGACGGCTGCCTCCGCGGCGGGAGACTCCCTCTCGCGCCGCTGGCTTGGGCCCTCACGGGCCGGCCCCAGCCTCCCGGCGTTTAGCGCGACGGATGAAGGGCGAAGGGATTCGAGGACGCAGCGGGAAACGGGAGAGGTCCGCACATCGGCAGCTAAGGCCGTGTGGAAGGAGCTGTGCGGGGGAAACGGGAAGACGGCCCGGGCGTCGGGCAGTGTGCGACAGCGGGAGTCGCTTCGATCCGCCCAGGAAACGATAATGGGAGGGGAGATCGATATGATGATCGGCGGAACTCGGTGAGGCGGTGATGATGGACGAGATGACGAATTGGGATGAGTTGAGCCCGATGGAGAAGTTGGAAAGCTCGCGGGGCAGGTACTTGATTGCAACGGCATTCCACTACGCCGTGCAGCAGATCTTCCGCTTCCCGGAAGAGCGGCAGGCCGATCGCGACTGCGAGGACATGCGCACGATCCTCAACGGATGCTTTCCGCAGTACGCGGCGCAGTTTCGTGAAAACGACCGGCGCTGGGGCGAAATACACAAGCCGAGGGCGGTCGATCTCGATGCCGACCGTTCCGGGGATAGGGAAGACGGTGATTGAGCGGCGCTGATGCAGCAATGGAGACGGCGTCGATGACCGGCGCTACGGAGCTGTCAAGGATGCGGTCGCGCGCCGATCATTGCTCGCTCAGACATTCCTATTGGTTCATCGGAAACTCAACTCGGGCGACGACGCGCTGGGCGGACTCGCGAAGTTGTCCGACGGTCCTGTCGGCCGTGTAGCCTTCGGTGACAATATCCCATGGGGACGGCCTCTACCGGCACGGTGCGCATGATGGAGGCGGTGGCGCGCATCCGCATCGAGCTTCGGGATCTTGAGCCGAAGATCTGGCGGCGGGTCGACGTGCCGCTGTCGTCGACCATGGAGGCGCTGCACCACGTAATTCAGGCGTCGTTTCGCTGGCAGGATTACCATTGGTACGAGTTCGCGGTCGGCGATCGGATATACGGCGTGCCGACCGATGACGACGTCCTCTCCGATCGCAAGACCTACAAGGCGTCGGCGCTCCGCCTGAAGACGCTGGCCGAGCGCGGTGTGGATCGCTTTCTCTATGTGTATGACTTCGGCGATGACTGGCGGCACGACGTCATCGTTGAAGAAGTCCGCGACGGCGACGAAGACGGGGAATACCCGGCATTCGTGGACGGTGCCCGACGCTGTCCGCCGGAAGATGTGGGCGGAACCCATGGTTTCACGGAGTTCCTCGAGGCCATGCTCGATGTGAGTCACGAGGAGCACGCCCGAATGCTGGAGTGGTGCGGCGGGGCCTTTGATCCTGAGGACATCGACGAGCAGGAGATCCGGCAGGTGCTTGGCATCTACGCCACCCGCCGTCGAGGTCCCCTGGCGAGCCACCGGAGCGGAAAGCGCGGAGTCTCCCGCAACCGCTAGGAAAGAAGAACGGGGCGGATGATCGGTGAGCGCTACAACAGGAATACAATACGGGTGCGTGCGGCCTGGGTGATCCTGGCCGCGGCAGGGCGCCGGCAACGAGAATTCGATCTTGATCGGTCGGCGCCTCTCACGGGTAACGAGGGGTGGTCGCTGGCGGCGGTCACGATCTCCGCGCCGGTCCCGTCCCCGTGGCGGAGGAACGGTTGCCATGGGGTTTGTGCGTCGGAGAAGCCCCCGCCATGACAGAGATGCGCTATCTCGACACCGTGGAGGTGGCTGCTTCGGGCGGAGTATCACGAATAAGCAAGAATTTGTTGCTGCGGCCGTGAGCGGACCAGGGCGGCCAGGTGCGGCCAGGCGCAGACTGGATCATACTTAAGCTGTTGTTTTCATTTATATTTCCCTGTTGACAGCCGTAAGACGCCGGGTTCTTCTGCGTGCCTTCGATGCCCCGCATGAGGTCTCGCAACGGTGCCAACAGGACAGGAATTCACGGCCGGCGCCACCCCAATCACGGTGTCCCAGCAGCGAGGTTGCGGTCTCGCTGAGGTCGGCGGGGAGGCTGGTGGCGGCGTTCCCGGGCTCGCGGTCCTGTCGGGCTGCGGGACAGCGCCATGCCTCGCGGCGATCCGGACGATGAGGCGGCGGCTTTCGCTCGAGGGGTTGTTGCGCCTTTAGGAGAAGCCCCGGCCGCCTCCGTCGACACGGTTCGCGGTGTCCGCTGATGCTGCGGCGGCCTTGATGTAGGCGGAAAGATCGGGGCGGGAAATGTGAGGCCGGCGGCAATGGAAGAGGAAGCTGGCGATGATGATAGAGACCCTGGGGCGCGAGCTGCTGCGTCGCGAGGAGGTGGAGGAGCGGTTCGGCGTATCGCGCAGTTGGATCTATTGCGAAATGCGGGCCGGACGATTCCCGGAACCGGTGAAGATCGGCAAGCGCGCGGTGAGATGGCGCGTGTCGGACTTGGACGAGTGGGCTGCCAGCAGGCCGGTGGCGCAGGGTGAGATCGGGCGCCGATGAACGGGCCTGCGCCAAATTCACGTGCGCAACCGTCGTCTTCCCTGACAGCATTCCAATATAGGTCCGTAGAGTGGGCCGAATCGAAGAGGTTGGCACCGCTGATGCGCGTGCCGGGCACCGCCGAGATATCGTGAAACGGTGCGGGGGGGGGGGGGCAGCCTGGGAAGTCCCTGATGTTCCGATCGATCGTGTTGGGCGGCATGTGGGGCTGGCAAGATGACGGGCCAAAAAACGAGGTGAATTCAATGGGATACGGGAGCTGCCGAATCCCACCCCCTAGTGCCCATCTTTCCAGTAAACGATTGAAATATAACGAGCAATATTGGTTTTCTGATTCCTGTTCCCCTAAGCCTGTTGAATATGGAGCATAGTGGGCGACCGTCCTCTCTTCGGCCTGCCGCGGCCTACTCTCCATCGCTTCCTCGACGAGCAATCCGGTTACCAACTTCACGAGCGTGGCAGGTCCAGGCCGGGCGGCTAGACTGCGTGCGTCGCGGGCACACGCCGGGACACCCCTTTGACGCGATGGATGAGCATGACGAAAGCGGTGCGGGCAGAGTCGGGAGGCGAGCGGCCGGAGCCCAGAATCCGAGCCAGGAACAAGGAGCGCATCCTGAACGCCGCCGTCGCTCTCTTCGCCGACAAGGGCTTCCACGGCACCCGTATGGAGGAAATCGCGCAGGCGAGCGGCCTGCCCAAGGCCAACGTCTACTACTACTTCCCGACCAAGGAGAGCATCTACACGGCCCTGATCGAGCGGCTGATCGAGGGCTGGGACCGCGCCTTCGAGCATATCGTGCCCGAGCGCGAGCCGCGCGACGCCATCGCCGCCTATATCCGTGCCAAGCTCGAGTATTCCCGCCGCCATGCCGCCGACTCACGCCTTTTTGCCAACGAGATATTGCGTGGTGCGCAGCTTCTGGAGCGGCGTCAGCGCCAGCACATTCGCGACGTGACCACCCAGCGGGCCCACGTGGTGGAGGAATGGATCCGCCGGGGGCAGATGGCACCGGTGGACCCGCGCCACTTTTTCATCATGCTGTGGTCCGCCACCGAGTTCTACGCGGACTTCGGGGCGACGGCGGCAGACGTGCTGGAGAAGCGCCGGCTCACGCGCAAGGACTTCGACGCTGCGGCCGAGACCATAACCCGGGTCATCCTGGACGGCTGCTGCGGCCCGCCTCTCTCAGGGCGGTGAACGCGTGCCCGACCACCGTCCGAGGGCTCAGATCGTGCGCGGGGCGTCGACCCAGGCGTAGATTTCCCAGAGATTGCCGTCGGGATCGCTGAAGTAGGTGGTGCGCGCGTTCCATGCGTGCGTGGTCGGCGCCTGTACGATGCGCACGCCCTTGGCCACAAGCGCGTCGTGGAGCGCGTCAACCGCGTCCGCCGTCTCGACGCGGACCGCGACCATCGCGGTGAGACCCTGGCGCGGCGATTCCGCGAGCCCGAGCGCCCGGGTCACGTCCACAACCTCCCAGAGGGCGAGGCCGACGCCCTCGGTGCGGAACTCGGCGAAGCCGGTGTCGCGGCGCTTCAGCTCGAAGCCGAGCGTCCCGCCGTAGAAGGCGATGGCGCGCTCGAGGTCGGCGACGAAGAGGCCGATGTCGGTCAGCTTTCGCAGAGCATCCAGGCTCATCGCTCCCCTCCCGCTTCCCGGCCGCGCTGTGCCGACGGCTATTCGGACCGGGACCGTTCGCCGATGGGCGCGTGGCGGCTGCGCTCCTCCTGCATGGCGGGCGTCTTCTGGATGAGCGCGGCCCACTCGGCGAGCAGCGCGCTCCCCTCCTCGCCGAGTACGCGCTCGGCCGGGATGCTGCGCTCGTGAATCGGCTTGCCGACGTCGTGGCGCAGCGGGTCGAAATCCGAGCCGTGGCCGCGGCAGTCCTTCAGCGACGCGCCGTAGTAGACCTTGGCGATGTTGGTCAGCCAGATCGCGCTTGAGCAGAGCGAGCAGGGCTCGCAGCTGGTGTAGAGCTCGCAGCCGGTGAGGTCCATGGTGCCGAGGCGCCTGCAGGCATCGCGGATCGCAACGATCTCACCATGGCCCGTCGGGTCGAGCGAGAAGCCCATGTCGTTGCATCCTTCGCCCACGATCTCGCCGTCCCTGACGATGAGGCAGCCGTAGGGCCAGTGGCCGCGGCCTTCAAGCATCTTCGTCCGCGCGAGGTCGATTGCGCGCTGCATGTAGTCCTTCTTGTCCATGGTGTTCTCCTTGCGCTGAGCGCGGTGCCGTCACGCCCTTCGGCGACGCACGAAGAGCGGAATGATGAGCAGCTCGGCGCCGAGCAGAGTGAGCAGCAGCAGACCGAAGACGATCGTCCCGATCGCGTTGAGCGAGGGGTCGTGCGAGGCGATCATCACGTTGTAGACGGCGACCGGCAGGGTCTGATCGAAGCCCGAGACGAACCAGGCGATGATGAATTCGTCGAACGAGAAGGTGAAGGCGAGCAGCCAGCCGCCGGCGATGCCGGGCAGCGCCCAGGGCAGCACCACGCGCCAGACGGTCTGAAGCTCGTTCGCGCCGAGGTCCCACGCGGCCTCCTCCAGCGTCGGCGGCATCTGCGCGAGGCGAAGCTGGATGATCGCCATGGCGGGCGCGGTCAGCAGCAGCGTATGCGCGATGATGATGCTGTAGAGCTCGCCGTGGAGGCCGAGGCGCGACAGCAGGCCCAGCAGCGAGACGCCGAGGATCAGCGGCGGGATCAGGATGGGAAGGATCAGGATCGTCGCCGTCAGGATACGGCCAGGGAAGACGAAGCGGTTGAGCGCGTAGGCCGCAAGGAAGCCGATGACCGAGGCGCACGTCGCCGCGATCGGCGACACATAGAGGCTGTTCAGCAGCGCGTCGAAGAGGACGCCGTCCTCCACCAGCTTGTCGTACCACTGCATGGACCAGCCCTGCAGCGGGAGCGAGGAGTAGACGTTCTTCTGGAACGAGAAGAGGATCAGGAAGGCGATCGGCAGCAGCAGGAAGATGAAGCCGAGAAAGAGGTAGACCCGACCGGCGATGCGATAGCCGTTCTCACGAAGGTAGTAGCCGGGGTGGCTCATCGTCACGCCATCCGCCGCCTGGCCCGGTCGGCCATGCGGTAGGCGACCACCAGCATCGCCACCATAATGATCACCATGATCGTGGCGAGCGCGGCGGTGCGCGGCAGATTGGTGTAGCTGTTGTAGTCGGCCATGATCATGCTGGAGTAGAGCGGGTAGGAGCCGAGCCAGGACCGGCCGATCCCGCCGCCCAGCAAGAGGCCCGAGAGCACGTCGCCGAAGCTGACGATCACGCCGAAGCCGAAGGCGAAGACCAGCCCGAGCCGGCTGAGCGGCACGATGACGCGCCAGAACGCCTGCAGGCGCGTGGCACCCAGCTCGCGCGCCGCCTCGATGAGGTTCCGGTTCACGTTGATGAGCGTGATGTAGAGGATGATGATCAGGATCGGCGCGAGGTAGTGGATCAGGCCGATGCGCGTCCCGATCTGCGTGTTGGTGATGATCAGGGGATCGTCGAGGCCGAGTGCGCCGAGGACGTAGTTGAGCACCCCCTTCTGCGCCAGGATCAGCTGCCAGGCGAAGAGCCTGAGGATGTAGCTGCTCCAGAAGGGCAGGATCGCGAGCACGAGGAAGAGCCGCTGATAGCGCTCGGGGATGCAGAAGACGATCCCCATCGCCAGCAGGTAGCAGAAGACCACGGCGAACACGCTGGTGGTCACCGCGATGTAGATCGACTGGACCAGCGCCCAGCCGAAGCGCGAGCGGCTGAAGAACTGGGAGAAGATGTCGGCGTAGTTGCCGACCGAGAACTCGGCGACGATCTGGTAGTCGCGCACGATCCAGAAGCCGAGAACGACCAGGAACGCCAGCGGCGCGACGAAGAAGATCAGGTAGTAGCCGACCGGCGGCGCCAGGAAGGCGGGCTTGAGCAGGCTCCTGTTGGAGGGGGGGATAACGCTGCCGTCGCTCACGGGGCCCTCGCTACCGGCGGGGCGTCGCGCGCGTTGCGCTCACGGCCGGCCCGCGTCCCGGTGGCCGAGGATGACGGTGTCCTCCGGCGCCCAGCACAGCTCCAGTTCCGAGTTGATCTCGGTCCCCTCGCCCTCGGTGAAGGGCTCCTGCAGGACCATCTTGACCTCGACGCCCTGCACGGTCTCCAAGTGGTAGATCACCTGCGAGCCGGTGAACTCGCGGCCCTTCAGGGCCGCCCGGATGGTGTTCTGCCCGTGCTCGCCGGCGTGGCGGCGGCGCAGCTTGTCCGCCTGCACCACGAGCTCGACGGCAGCACCCCGGTCGATCGTGTTCCCGTGCCCTGCGATGCGGACCACGCCGTGGCTGCAGTCGACCACCACCATGCCGCCCGCCACCTCCGAGACCCGGCCCTCGAAGATGTTGTTCGCGCCCACGAATTCGGCGACGAAGTGGGTCGCCGGGCGATTGTAGATCTCGGCTGGCCGGCCGACCTGCTCGACCACGCCCCTGTTCATCACCACCACCCGGTCCGCCATGGCGAAGGCTTCGCTCTGGTTGTGGGTGACGTAGACGAAGGAGATGCCGAGCTCGCGCTGCAGCACCGTGAGTTCGCTCTGCACCTTGATCCGCAGGTGCGCGTCGAGCGAGCTGAGCGGCTCGTCGAGAAGCAGGATTTCTGGCTCGGTGACGAGCGCCCGGGCGATGGCGACGCGCTGCTTCTCGCCGCCGCTCAACTGGCCGATGCGGCGGGAGAGCAGAGGGGTCAGGTGAACCTGCTCCGCCACAGCTTCGACCTTCCGCCGCACGTCCTTCTTGTCGTGGCGCTTGAGCGTGAGCCCGAACTCGATGTTCTTGCGGACGTTAAGGAAGGGGAAGAGCGAGTAGTCCTGCCAGATCAGCCGGGTGCTGCGCTTGTGCACCGGCACGTCGCCGATGTCTTCGCCGCGCAGCAGCAACGTGCCTGCATCCGCTCTCTCGAGGCCTGCGATGATGCGGAGCAGCGTCGTCTTGCCGCAGCCGCTCGGGCCCATGATGGCGACGAATTCGCCGCGCCGGACGTCGAGATCGACGCGCTCGATGGCGGTCACCGAGCCGAAGCGTTTGGCGATCCCGCGCGCCTCCAGGTCGGCGACCGTGCTTCCTGTTACCGCGCTCGCGCTCTCATTAGCCATCGTCCGTTATGCTCGCGCGGATCGGGCACAAGGCAGGGGCGGCGCACCGGAACGCGGGCGTGCCGCCCCCTCGCTGAACACATGCGCTCGGCAGGCTAGCCAGTCTTGAACTCGTTGAAGATGTCGATCCACACCTTCTCATCCTGCTGCACGGGAAGATCGCGGCCGACGCTGCGGTCGATCAGCGTCTCCACCCACATCTGGCCGGGGTTGTTCGGATCGGGATAGTAGCCCAGGAGCTGGTTCTGCTCCTCGGTCCAGTGCTCGGCGATCTTGAGGTTGGGACCGCGCGCCTTGAACGCCTTGGTGTAGGCGAGCTTGGCCTGGACGTGCGCCTGGCTCATGTACTTGATCCATTCCAGAGCGAGCTCCTTGTTCTCGCTCTGCTTGCACAAGGTGGCCACTTCCTGCCAGCGGATGCCGCCCTGCACGGGAATGGTCGATTCCATGTTCGTGTAGCCGGCGAGCTTCAGGTCGATGTCGAGGTCGCCGATCATCCCCGCGACGACGTCGCCGTTGATCATGGCCTGCACGATGGCCTGGGCGCCGGAGCCGAACATGTTGACCTGGGGCCGGAGCCTCAGCAGCCAGTCGCGGACGGCGCCGAGCTGCTCGTCGGTGAGATCGTAGGGGTTCTCCTTGTTGGGGTGCACCGCGAGGCTCGCGTTGCCCATGTTGGGCAGGTACCAGTCGAAGATGCCGATCTTGCCTTCGAACTTGGGCAGGAAGAGCGAGTTCCAGTCACCGCTCTCCTCGAAGCTCATGTGGTCCGAGTTGTACGAGATGGCGTAGAAGCTGAAGCGCGTCGGCGTGCCCCAGACCATCCCGTCGCCGGCCTGCACCTGGTGCATGTTGTTGAATTTGGGGTGGTAGTTGGCGAGCTCGGGCACCTCGCCGGGGTTGTAGGGCTCGACTGCATCGATGGCCGCAAGCTTGCGTATGTACTCGGCGTCCGCCAGCACGTTGTCGTAGGTCCCGCGCGGCGTCTGGTTGAAGAACTGGAGCATCTGCTCGCCGCCGATGTAGATCTTGAACTCGACGTTGACGCCGTGCGTGTCCTCGAACTCCTGGATCACGTCCTTCTCTTCATAGCCCGGCCAGCACAGCACCCGCAGCGTGTCGGCTGCGCGCGCCGTGCGCGAGAAGATGGTGAGCGAGCCGGCCGCCGCCACGCCGGCTGCGGCCGCGCCTCCCTTCAGCAGGGTCCGTCGATTGACCCTGGGGCCGGTGAGATCGGAATTCTTCGGTTCATGACTGCTCTTCATTGGAGCCTCCTTGCCGCATCCGTTTGACGAGAGGCGGCCCGTCCCGACCTCCAACGATCCCGGACGGCCCGTCTGCGGGAGCGGTGATGTAGTGCCGACTGTTTCGCAACCACCTCACCGTCATCCCAACATGATCTGCCGTGTCTCCCACGTCAGGTCAGAAAAAAGTTGACGATTTAGTCAAGTTTCAGAATCGTGGAACTTAACGTAAGTGTCAAGTTCTGCACAGGGCGGAGAAGCCGGGGCCGGTGGCGATGCGACTGAGAGTGGCACTCCGGGAGACGCTCGAGGGCTGGCATGAGGACATCCATCCGCCCTGGCGCGATGTCATCGGCGATGTCTCGCCGGCCTTCGAGCAGGTTGACGCCACGTTGGAGCTTGAACCCTGGGAGCCGGTCTTTCCCGCCCGGCGCGGCAGGCGCTTTCCCGGTGCGCCGGCGGGCGCGCACATGCTCCGCGCCTTCGACGGTCTCGCGCCCGCAGACGTGCGCTGCGTGATCCTGGGCCAGGACCCCTATCCCTGCCCCGCGTTCGCGACCGGGCGCGCCTTCGAGGCCGGCAACGTCGCCCGCTGGCGCGAGCTCGACAAGATGTTCTCCCCCAGCGTGCGCGCGGTGATCCAGCTCGTCGTGGCCGCCCGGACCGGCGAAGCGCACTACGCCCGCAGCGTCGCCCGGTGGCCGGCGACGCTTGCGGCCATCGAGGAGGGCAGGGTCGGCCTGGAGGCGCCGGAAGCGCTGGCCGATCGCTGGGTGGCGTCCGGCGTGCTGCTGCTGAACGCGTCGTTCACGCTGACCCGCTTCCGGCGCGAAGGCGACCCGCACCAGATACGGGGACATCTTCGGCTCTGGCGCCCCCTGATGGTCCGGGTTCTCGGCCATCTCGCGCGGCAGGATGCAGCGGTCGTCTTCATCGGCTTCGGCGCTGCGGCGGCCGCGACACTCGCGGCGGCGAACATCGCTGCCGCAGATGCGGACGCCTCGGCGCGCGTCATCCTGCGCCCGCACCCTGCTCAAGCCGACGCGGTGCTGGTGCAAGAGAATCCTTTCGCGCTCTGCAACCGGCGCCTCGAGGCGATGGGCGCGGCTGCGGTGGACTGGTAGCCGATGTCCCGCAACCGGTCATACGACTACATCGTCGTCGGCGCCGGCTCCGCCGGGTGCGTGCTCGCCAACAGGCTCTCGGCCGATCCCGACCGCTCGGTGCTGCTGATCGAGGCCGGGGGCAAGGATCGCAACCCCCTGTTCCGCCTGCCGATGCTGATGGGCAGGCTCTTCCACTCCGGCATCTACAACTGGCGCTACCACACCGAGCCGGTGCCGAGCCTGGGCGCGCGCTCGCTCTACTGGCCGCGCGGCAAGGTGCTGGGCGGCTCGTCCACCATCAACGGCATGATCTACGTGCGCGGCAACCGCCACGACTACGACCGCTGGGCGCAGATGGGCCTTGCCGGCTGGTCCTACGACGAGGTGCTGCCGGCCTTCCGCCGCTCCGAAGGTCACGTGGAGCGGGACGGCGCGTATCACGGCACCGGGGGCGAGCTCACGGTCTGTCGCGCGCGCGGGTCCAACCCGCTCTTCGAGGCGTTCGTCGCGGCGGGCCGCGAGGCGGGGCACCCCGTCAACGACGACTTCAACGGCGCGGAGCAGGAGGGCGTCGGCCGTTACGACTTCACCATCAGGCGGGGCAGGCGCTGTTCCGCCTCCGCCGCCTTCCTCGACCCGGTCCGGCACCGGCGCAATCTGACGATCGCCACCGGTTGCCCGGTGCGCCGCGTGGTCATGGGGGCGGGCCGCGCCACCGGGGTCGAGGTCGCTCAGGGTGGCGAGACGCAAGCCCTCCGCGCCGAGCGCGAGGTCATCCTCTGCGCCGGCACCGTCAACTCGCCCCAGCTTCTCATGTTGTCCGGGATCGGGCCGGGCGACGACCTGAGACGGCACGGCATTCCCGTGGTTCACGAACTCCCCGGCGTCGGCCGCAACCTCCAGGACCACGTCGACTGCGTCCTCGCCTACGCCTGCACCAGGCCGATCACCCTCTACCGCGAGCTCAGGGCCGACAGGCTGATCCGCGCCGTCGTTGAGGGGATGCTGCTCGGGCGCGGCATCGCCACCACCTTCCCCTACGAGGCCGGCGCCTTCCTCAGGAGCAGGGCGGAGGCGCTGGCGCCGGACATCCAGGTGCACTTCATGCCGGCGCTGGAGAATGCGGCCAACATGCACGTCCCCAGGCCCTTCATGAAAGCGCCGCTCGAGGAGACCCACGGCTTCTCCATGCGCGTGGGCCCCCTCAATCCCGAGAGCCGGGGCTGGATCGCCCTGCGCTCGGCCGATCCTGCAGCGGCACCGCTGATCCAGCCCAACTATCTGCAGAGCGAGGCCGACTGCCGCACGACCATCGCCGGCATCCGCATGGTCCGCGACGTCGTCGCGCAGCCGGCCTTCGACGCCTACCGCGGCCCCGAGCTTGCGCCCGGCGACGCGGTGCAGAGCGACGCCGAGCTGACCCGCTGGCTCCGTGCCAACGCGATGACGACCTTCCATCCCGTCGGCACCTGCCGCATGGGCACGGGCCCCATGGCGGTGGTGGACGCCCGACTCGCCGTCCACGGTATCGCCGGGCTCCGGGTCGCCGATGCCTCCGTCATGCCGCTCATCGTCAGCGGCAACACCAACGCGCCCGCCGTCATGATCGGCGAGAGGGCGGCCGCGTTCATTCTTGGCGTGGGCGACGCCCATGCGCCGTCGGAAGGGACCCGGACATGATCGTCGAGCACCGCACCTACACCTTTCACCCCGGCTCGGTGGACGGCTGGCTCAAGAAGTACGAGGCGGAGGGCCTGCCGATCCAGAAGCGCCATCTCGGCCGCTTCGTCGGGCTCTACGTCT
>JAPPMY010000246.1 GCA_028818855.1 Rhodospirillales bacterium | reverse complement strand
CGCTGGGCTGGGCGCTGCTGGCGGGTTCGGCCCTGTCCCTGCTGCATCGCGCCTGCCTGCAGCGCCGCCGGGGCCGCTCCTTCTTCCGTGGATACTGTCCCCTGGGCCCCGGCATGGTGGCGGGCGCCATGGCGGTGTTCCTGTTCGTCAACGCCGGCGGCGCGTTCGCGGCGGATAGCGGAACGTACCGGTACGGCATGGCCGTGCCGCTACCGCAGCCGAAACCCGGAGCAGTCCAGGACATCTCTTCGGGTGGAGACACCGCCGCGCCGTGGCCCGCGCCGCCCCGGCCGCACGCGTCGGCAGCGCGCCAATCCGACATGCTTGCCGCCACGGAGCTTGCGCCGCTGCGCGTGCCGCTGCCGCCTTCTCTGGCGGCAACGGAGGTTGCCATCGACCGCCCGGCACCGCTCCCGTTCGCTGCGGTGACGGAACGCATCGCCTCGGCGGCCGGCGTTCCCGTCGAGGTCGAGGAGCGGCCTGCGCGCGTCGCAGGCGGCGCGGCGCATCTCCCTGAAGCGCCCGAATTGCAGCTCTCGTTCGAGGGCCGGCTTCCGGGGCTGTTGAACCTCGTGGCCGCACGCAGCGGCTACGACTGGACGTACCAGGGAGTTCCCCTGTGGAGCGGCGGCGCCATCGTCTTCTACCGCTACAGGGACGTCCAGCAGCGCGCGCCGCAGGCAGCCCCGGCGAATGCGGAACGGGCCGGCGGCGCGGCGGCGGCGAATCGGGGCGATGTCCTGCACCCGGGCGACTCCCTGTGGATCGTCGACCCGGCGCGGCACGAGACGCTGCTGGACGTGCTCGAGGACTGGGGCTCGGACGCGGGCTGGTCGGTGGTGTGGAATTCCGGGCGTCGCTACGCCGTCCGCGCCGGTGCCTCTTTTGAGGGCACGTTCCTGGACGCCGTGGACTTGCTCATGGCCGCGCCGGCGACGCGCCGATCCCTGGTGGCAATGGCGTACGAGCCCAACCGCCATCTGGTCGTCGACGACGCGGAGGCCCTCCGATGAGGGGGACAGGGGGCAGTGCGATGAGACTGCGCTATCCCGCTGCCCTCGCCGCGTTTTGCGTCGCCGCGGCCCTGACAGGAGGCTGTGCGCCGCTAGGCATTGGGCCGGGCGTGAACACCGAGGCTGCTCCGACGATCGTGGAACGGCGCCCGGACCCTGCGGAGGTGCGCCTGGCGGAGGCGGCCGAGCGCGCGGAAGCCGCGCTGACCACGCTGGCCCGGATCGAGTCTGCGCGGATCCCGTCGCCTGGTACCTGGGCAGAAGGGAGTCCCCGTGTACCAGAGCGTTCCCCCGTGCCGCCGGAGCTGCGGCGGCCGGTGACGCTCGACTGGATCGGCCCGGTCGAGACCCTGGCCGAGACCCTCGCGCGGCAAGCGGGCTACCGCTTTGCCATGGCTGGCGCGCCGCCGGTGAGGCCGACGATGGTCGTCCTGAGAGAGGAACGCACACCCCTGATCGAGGTCCTGCGAGACGCCGGCCTCCAGGCCGGCAATGCCGCGACGCTGGTCGTGGATGCGGGCAGGCGCACGGTCCGCCTCGACTGGTCGGAGGAACGCCCCGGTACAGGGGAACTCCTTGATACAGGGGAACACCCCGGTTCGGCGCCGGGGAAGGAGGGCTCATGACCCGCATTTTCTTGTTGATGCTGGCCTTCCTGTGCCTCGGCGCCGACATCGCTTTCGGCGGCGACGAAGCGCCGCCGGACCTGGAGGCGCTGCTGGAGGCGGGGCCGCCGGACGAGGCGGCCAGGGACGATGGCGGGCTCTCCGGGGAGATGCGCGGCTCCGCGATGCGGGCGGCTGCCCTGGCCTTCGGCTCACGCGCCGGTCTCGCACGCCGGGGCTGGGAGATCGCCGCGATGCTGGAGCGGCAGGCCCCCAGACTCTCGGCCATCTACCGCTTTCGCAGCCTGATGCTGCGGAAGGACGGCTTCACCGTCATGCCGCCGGTGCTGGCGCAAACGGACCGCGCCTTCCGGCTGGACCGATCCGGCAGGAAGGCCGCTCATGCGGCGCGCATCCTCAGGATCGTCGAGCCCGAGCGTATCGTGAGTGCCGTCCCTCACTGGCGCGACTTCCTGGTGCGTGAGTGGCCCGAGGCCGAGCCCCCGGCGGCGCTCTTGTTCCCCCGCAGCCGCGCGGAGGCCACGCGCTGGCGCCGCTGGCTGCGCGAGGGCTGGGAACATGGAACCGTTCTCGCCGACGACATCTTCGCGGCCGACCTCGATCGTCTCAACCGGGTGTTCGAGGGGCTGGTGCAGTGGCGCCGGGCCAACCTGGCCGGGATGGTCTCGGAGCCCGCGCTGGAGACCGCGCACATCGCCGTCAGCGGCCACGGCAGGCTGGTGCGGATCGGCGAGACCCTCGCCCGTCTCGGCGCTCCGGCCCGATTCGAGCTCCGTCCCGGCGCATGGAAGCCGCTGCCGGAAGGAGACACCCCTTCGGGCGGAGACACCCCGTCGAGTGGAGGTACGCCATGACCCCCCGCTGGCCGGATGCGGACTTCGCCTTTCCTGCGGCAGGCTTCGATTGCTTCCTGCTGTGGGCGGCCGATCTTGGCGCCTCCGACGTCTCCTTCCAGACCGGAGCCCCCGCCTTCATCGAGATCGACGGTGTCCTGCGCCGCGCCACCGGTGCCCGCCTCGACGGCGTCGTCATGTCCAGGCTGTGCGCCCGCATCTTCGACGACATCCCTCCGGATGGAGGCATCCCTTCGGATGGAAGCACCGCTACGGTTGGTAACGCTCCTTCGGGTGGCACCGCAGACGGCATCCTGCGCTCAGGCAAAGCCATCGACTGCTCCTATGCGGTGGCGTCCGGCCCGCGGCAGTTCCGCCGCTTCCGCTGCAACCTCTCGCCGGTGCTGGCCGGCCAGCGCTTCGGCATCAACATCACCATGCGGGTGCTGCCCGACAGCCCACCCACGCTGGAGGAGCTCGGCGTCGAGCCGGAGATCGCCTCGGCCTGGGACCTCTGCCGCGGCCTCACGCTGGTCACCGGGGTGCCGGGGTCGGGCAAGTCCACCCTGCTGGCGGCCGGCACCCGAAGGCTCCTGGAGAGCGGCGCGGGAAGGGTGCAGTCCTACGAGGCGCCGATCGAGTTCGTGTTCGACGGCATCGGCTGCGACGGGGCGTTGATGTCGTCCTCGGAGGTGCCGCGCCACTTCCCGAGCTTCGCCGACGGCCTGCGGGCCAGCCTCAGGCGGCGGCCCGCCGCCGTCGTGGTGGGCGAGGCGCGGGACCGGGAGACGGTCGAGGCGGTGGTCCGGGCGGCGGACTTCGGGATCGCCGTGTTCGCCACGGCGCATACGGTGGGTGTGGCCGCCGCAATCAGGCGTCTGCTGGCGGAGTTCCCGCCGGACGAGCGGCACGAGCGGGGCGCTGCGCTGATCGACGTGATGACCCTCGCGGTGACCCAGATGCTGCTGCCCAACCCCCGCGGAGGGCGCACCGCCATCCGCGAGTGGCTGCACTTCGACGGCGCGCTGAAGGCGCGGCTCCTGGAGGCGCCGCCGGAACGCTGGTCGGTGCTGATCGCCGAAGCGGTGCGGGAAACCCGGAACGATCTCGCGACGAATGCCGAGCGCGCGTTTCGTGAAGGGCGGATCGGAGAAGCCGACATGCGCCGGGTCGCGGCTGCGGCGGCAGGGAAGCGGACCGATGGCGGCCGCGGCAGACGAACAGAGGACTTCTGCTGATGGAAAGAACGGAACATGGATGGGCATCACGCTCCCTGGCGGGACACGATGCGGCCGGTGCGCTTCTACGTCATGGACGCGCGCCTGCTGACGCTACTGGTGCTGTGGCTGTTCGTGCCGGCGTGGTGGACGACGGCGGCGGTCGTGGTTGCGGTGGCGGCGCTCCGGGTGGCGGAAGCCAGGGGCTACCGGCTTCACGCGGCGCTCCGCGTGGTGCGCGCACACTCCGCCGGCGAGCGCCCCGCGCTGCACGCACGCCGCGTACGCCGCTTCGTGGATTTCGGCTGAGTATCCCAATACCCGGCATCCCGACCCTCATCTCGACGCCTGTCTCCAAGACGATCTCGGCGCTCGTCTCGATGGCGATGTCGTTGCGTGTACCAGGGCGTTCCCCTGTACCAGAGCGTTCCCCTGTACCAGGGCGCTCCCCTGTCTCGTTGAGCGCCATCGCGATGTCCGCCGCGGTCGCGACCCTGATGTCCCCCGCGGAGGCGGACTTTCTCTACGTGCCGCCCCGCGAAGCCGCTGC
>JAPPMY010000029.1 GCA_028818855.1 Rhodospirillales bacterium | reverse complement strand
GTGCTGCGGACGCTCTACGACAAGCTGAAGCAGGGCCTGCCGATGGGCGGCGGCGAGGTCGAAGGCGCGATCCGCATGGCGATGGGGCCTGCGGGCGGCGATGGCCCGGGCGCGGCGCCGGCCCGCGCCGAGCCCGAGCCCGGTCTCGTGCTCCGCACCCGCAAGCGCCCGGTCAGCCCGCGCTCGCCGCGCCAGGCCGACTACGTGCGCGCCATGATGGAGAACGAGCTGGTGTTCGGCCTCGGCCCCGCCGGCACCGGCAAGACCTACCTCGCCGTGGCGATGGCGGTCTCGCTCTACCTCGCCGGCCGGGTCGAGCGCATCGTGCTGTCGCGGCCGGCGGTGGAGGCGGGCGAGCATCTCGGCTTTCTGCCCGGCGACCTCAAGGACAAGATCGACCCCTACCTCCGCCCGCTCTACGACGCCCTGCACGACATGCTGCCGGCGGACCTGGTGGCGCGGCGCATCGACTCGGCGGAGATCGAGATCGCGCCGCTCGCCTTCATGCGCGGGCGCACGCTCTCCCAGGCCTTCATCATCCTGGACGAGGCGCAGAACACGACGCCCCTGCAGATGAAGATGTTCCTCACCCGCCTCGGCGAAGGCTCGCGCATGGTCGTCACCGGCGACCTGACCCAGGTGGACCTGCCCTCCGGCGCGCGCTCGGGCCTGCGCCACGCAGCGTCGACGCTGGAGGGGCTGAGCGATGTCAGCTTCGTCCGCTTCGGCAACGCCGACGTCATGCGCCACTCTCTGGTGACCCGCATCCTCGAGGCCTATGACGCCGCAACGCCTGACGATGAGCGAGATCGAGATCGCGATCAGCCTCCGCGACTCGGCGTGGTCGACCGCTCTTCCTGACGCCGCCGCCGTGGCCCGCCGCGCCGCCCTGGCAGCGCTCGACGCCGCGGACGCGATGCCGGAGGCGGTCGAGCTCGGTGTCGTGCTGGCGGACGATTCATTCGTGCGCACGCTGAACCGCACCTGGCGGGGCGAGGACCGAACGACCGACGTGCTCTCCTTCCCGCTCCACGAGCAACCCGGCCTGGCGCCCGAGCCGGCGGCGCAGCCGCTGATGCTGGGCGACGTCGTGCTCGCCCGCGAGACGGTCGAGCGTGACAGCGCGTCCGCGGGTGTCCTGCTGGCCGACCGGGTGAGCCACCTCGTGGTCCACGGCGTCTTTCACCTGCTCGGCCACGACCATGACGAGCCGGTCGCCGAGCGCCGCATGCGCGCGCTCGAGACCAGGACTCTATTGGCACTTGGCTTAAGCGATCCCTACGTTAACCTGTGACTGCTTGGCATGCCCCGCGGCAGGTGGCCGCGGAGGCGGAACAATGAGCGACGACGACAAACCTCCATCTAGCGGCGACAGTTCGAGCGGCGACCGGGGCAGGCGGGTTCGCGCGTCGGTCGTGGGCCTCGTCGGCAGTTGGCTGCGCAAGGGGCTCGGCCGCGGCAACGGCACGTCCTGGCGCGAGTCCCTCGGCGAGATCCTCGCGGAGGAGGAGATTGCCGAGCAGATCAGCCCCCACGAGCGCGACCTGCTGCTCAACCTGCTGCGCTTCGGCGGGCTGACCGCCGAGGACGCGATGGTGCCCCGCAACGACATCACCGCGGTCGACGTCTCTGCGCCGCTCCACGAGGTCGTCGCCACGATCAAGGAGAAGGGCCACTCGCGCATGCCGCTCTACCGCGGCGATCTCGACGACATCGTCGGCATGATCCACATCCGCGACGTCATGAGCCACTGGGGCGAAGACGGCCCCTTCGACCTGGACGCGATCCGGCGCGACATCCTGTTCGTGCCCGAATCCATGCCGATACCCGCGCTGCTGAAGGAGATGCGCGAGACCCGCCTGCACATGGCGGTGATCGTCGACGAGTACGGCGGCACCCACGGCCTTGTAACCATCGAGGACGTGGTGGAGGAGATCGTGGGCGAGATCGAGGACGAGCACGACGAGATCGAGACCCCCGCCCTGGTTCATCTGGACGACGGCGCGATGGAGGCGGATGCCCGCGTGCGGGTGGACGAGCTGGAGCGCCACGTGGATCTTCGCCTGCTCGACGGCGACGAGGAGGATGCGGTCGACACCCTCGGCGGCCTCGTGTTCACGCTGGCCGAGCGGGTGCCGCGCACGGGCGAGCGAATCCGCCACCCGGCCGGCCTCACCTTCGACGTCCTGGAGGCCGACCCGCGCCGCATCAAGAGGCTGCGAGTCAGCCGCACCGGAACGCACCCGGCGCACGGTCGCCTGTGAACGGCTCCGTGCGGCCCGCCGCTCGGCGGCTCGCGGCGCTCGCGCAGGCGGTCGGCGGCGCCACCGGCTGGCGCCGCTCCGCACTGGCGGCCGCGCTCGGCGCCGTCTCGGCGACGGCGCTGCCTCCGGGGCATGCGCTGCCGCTCCTGCTGGTCTCGTTCACCGGCCTCGTCTGGCTGGTCCATGCCAGCCGCTCGCCGTGGCGCGCCGCCGTCGCCGGCTGGTGGTTCGGCTTCGCCCACTTCCTCGTCGGCCTCTACTGGATCGGCGCCGCGTTCCTGACCGATCCCTCCCGCTTCGGCGGGCTGATGGTGCCGGCGGTGATCGGGCTCGCCGCGTTCTTCGCGCTCTTCCCGGCGCTCGCGGCCTTCGCGGTCAGGCTGAACAGGCTGCCGCTCGCGGGCCGCGCGATCGCCTTCGCCGTCGCCTGGACCGCCGTGGAGTGGCTGCGCGGCAACATCCTGAGCGGCTTTCCCATGAACCTGATGGGCACGGTCTGGATGCCCTCCCTCGGCATGATCCAGTCGACGGCATGGTTCGGGGTCTACGGGCTGAGCTTCGTGACCGTTCTCGCCGCGGTGTCGCCCGCGACACTGGCCGCGCCGCGCGCGGGCGAGGTGCCCGGCCGCCGCCCCTGGCTGTTGCCTGCCGCCGCGTTCGCTCTCCTGGCGGCGATCTGGGTCGGTGGGCAGGCGCGCCTCGCGCTGGCGCCCGATCCCGCGCCGACCGGCGTGAGCGTTCGCGTGGTGCAGGCCAACATCGACCAGGCCGAGAAGTGGAAGGAGGGTCTCCGCGAGGCGGCGCTCGCGCAGCACGTCATCCTGTCGCACGAGCCCGGCTACGACGAGGCGGACGTCGTGATCTGGCCGGAGGCGGCGTCGACGTTCTTCCTGGACGAGAGCCGCAGGCTCCTGGACTTCGTGTCGCGCGCCGCGCCGCCCGGCGGACATCTGATTACCGGCGCGCTCCGCCGCACCCGCTCGGCAGGGCGCAGCGTCGCCTTCTGGAACAGCCTTCATGCGCTGGAGCTGGGCGGCGACATCGTGGCGACCTACGACAAGCACCACCTGGTGCCGTTCGGCGAGTACATGCCGCTCCGCTCGATCATCAGCGCGCGGGCGCTGACCTTCGGCAAGGCCGACACGTCGCCCGGCTCCGGCCCGCGCACCCTGCGCATCCCGGGCGTGCCCCCCTTCAGCCCGCTGATCTGCTACGAGGCGATCTTCCCCGGCGAGGTCGTCGCCGACGGCGGGCCGCCGGACGAGCGGCCTGAGTGGCTGCTCAACCTCACCAACGACGCCTGGTTCGGGCAGACGGCCGGCCCCTATCAGCACCTGCAGGCGTCCCGGCTCCGCGCGGTCGAGGAGGGCATGCCCCTCGTCCGGGCCGCCAACACCGGCATCTCCGCCGTCGTCGACTCCTACGGCCGCATCGTGGGCGCGCTCGGGCTGGGCGAGGCCGGCGTGCTCGACGCGCCGCTGCCGCCCGCGCTCGAATCGCGGACGCCGATGGCCCGCCTCGGCGGGTGGACTCTCGCGATCCTCCTGCTTCTCGCCACGACGGTCACGTTCGTCATCGGCGTCTGGCATCACTGGGGGGCGCGGCTGCGCGGTCAGGGCGCGTAGGACCAGGGCGGCACGCCCCCGCTGACCGCGCTCGCGAGGATCAGCGCGAAGGCAGCCGCGGCAAGGGCGTCGACGCGGTCCAGAATGCCGCCGTGACCCGGGATCAGGCGGCCCGAGTCGTCCGCGCCGGCCCGCCGCTTGAGCGCGGATTCGGCGAGGTCTCCCACCTGGCCCACCACCGAGCCGAGCGCGCCCGCAGCCGCCAGCAGCGCGAACGCAGGTTGCTCCGCCACCCAGCCGGCGAGCGGCATCAGCCAGCCGAGCAGGATGCCGGCGCCCGCGCCCGCCGCCACGCCGCCGAGCGCGCCGGCCCAGGTCTTGGCCGGGCTGATGCGGGGTGCGAGACGCGGGCCGCTG
>JAPPMY010000037.1 GCA_028818855.1 Rhodospirillales bacterium | reverse complement strand
GGAAGGCGCCTTCATCGCCTTCGGCAAGGACCCGGCCTGCCTCAACCCCTTCGCGATGATCGACTCAGGCACGGCCGAGCACGACGGCGACTACCGCGAGGAATGCTTCGCCATGCTGGCCGGTGTCATCGGGCGCATGGCGCGGCGCCGGGGTTCCATCGACGATATCGAGGCGGCGCTGATCGCCGAGGCCATCGCGTCCGCCTGGGACGAGGCCGGCAACGACGCCGATCTCGGGTCCGTGCGGAAGAACCTCGAAGCCCGCGACGACCGCCGCGCGGCCGACATGGCCACCTCGCTCGGCCCCTGGTGTCCGGGCGGTGCCATGGGGCGGCTGTTCGCTGGAAGCAACGTCCCCGACCTGGAGAACGCGCTCACCGTGTTCGAGCTCGCCGAGCTCAAGGGGCGGGGCGACGTCCAGGCGGTGGTGCTGATGCTGGTGGTCTTCCTCGCGACCCAGCGCATGTATCACGGCCCGCGCACGCGGGCGAAGGCGATCGTCATCGACGAGGCCTGGGACCTGCTCTCGGGCGAGGACTCGAAAGCGTTCCTGGAAGGCGCCGCCCGGCGCGCCCGCAAGTACCGCGGCGCGCTGGTGACCGGCACGCAGTCGGTCAACGACTACTACGCCAACCCGGCCGCCCGCGCGGCCTGGGAGAACTCCGACTGGGTGATCTTCCTTGCCCAGAAGGACGAGTCGGTCGAGCTGCTGAAATCCGAGAAGCGCATCCACTGCGATCCGGGCATGGAGCGCGCGCTCAAGAGCCTCACGACTGCCGACGGCCGATACGCCGAGCTGGTGCTGCACGGCCCCGACGGCTGGCGGGTGGCCCGCCTCGTGCTCGATGCCTGGTCGGTGGCGCTGTTCTCGTCGCGCGGCCCGGCCTTCGCGGCGGTCGAGCGGCTGAAGGCCGAGGGGCTCTCGACGGTCGAGGCGATCGACCGGCTGGCCGGAGACGCTCCCCTGCCCGGCCGAGATGCTCGCCGGGCTGCCGGTCAACCCGAGCCATCCGAAACGGAGGACGTTGCGTCATGACGCGGAAGGCAACCGACGGCGGGAAAGGCCCGCTCAACTGGCCGGACGAGCCCGAGACCGTGACCGCCGCCGATATCGACTTCGAGGCGCTGGCCCACGTTCTCGCCAACACCTGCCGCCGGGGCGGCTGCATGCGCGCCTACCACTCGGTGGCGGCCCATGCGGTCGTCGTCAGCGAGGAAATCGAGGCGCTCGACGGGCTCGGGGACGAGGACCGGCGGACGCTGGCGCTGCACGCGCTGATTGCGGACGCCCCGTCGGCGTGGCTGCGGGCCGGCTGGCCGGACACGCAGCGCACCGGGAAGCTCGCCGCCGGAATCGAGAGCGCGGTGCGCGGGGCCGCGGGGCTGGAGACGGCGCCCGACGAAGAGCGGGCCGAGCTGCTGCGGTTCGTGACCCGGATGGCGGCTGCAACGGAAAGCCGCGATCTGCTGGATGGAAACCTGCCCGCCGGCGCCGGCGTGGCCTTCCCGCCGCTCAAGCGGCGGCTCCGGTCGATCCCGCCGGACAAGGCCGCACAGGCCTGGCTCGCCCGCTTCCGGGTGCTCGCCGGACCCGAGGAGGGCCGGCAGGGGCCGGTCGCCGGCGATGCCGGACAAGACTGACATGGACCGAAACTGGCCGGTCATGGTCTCGACCGTGCTGCTTTCGGGCGCCGTGGCGGCGGCGGTGGCTGCCGCAACGCTCCGATACGGTGTGGAAGAGCCGCCCGGCGTCGCGTCGGTCCGTCTCGGCGAGATCACGACGGCCTACACGACGCGGGCCGCAAGCGAAGGCCGGATGGTCGAGGACGTGCGGGCCTGGGGCGAGTCCCTCGAAGCGGCGCTCGACCATGTGGCCCGGCGCCATCGCCTGGTCCTGGTGCCGGCGCGGGCGGTCGCCGCCGGCGCGCCGGACATGACCCCGTACGTCGAAGCGGCGCTGGAACGCTTTCTGGCGCGCGGCGCGGCATCCTCCCATTCACCCGCAGGCAATGCGCCATGACGGCGCCGCGCCCGATATTCGGTCTGCGGAAGGGCGCGTCTCGCCGCCGGCATGTCGGCCTGGCCGTCATGGTGGCGCTGGCGGCGCTGTGGCTGGTTGCTGTCTCGCGCGTGCATGTCAACGCGAGCTGGTCCGACGAAGCCTGGGGCTATGCCGCCTTCCCGCTGTTCGGCGAGGAGCCGGCGGTCGGCGACCGGGTGCTGTTCGAGCCGCCAAAGGCGGTGGGGTCCCGGGTGCCGTATCTGAAGACGGTGCGCGGCGTGCCGGGGATGATGGTGAGCGTCGATGCGGACGGGACGGTCCGGCTCGACGGCGTGCCGGCCGGCCGGGCCAAGAGCCATGCGCGCGACGGGCGTCCGCTCGCGGCGATCGCGCCGGGGATCATCCCGGCGGGGCACTTCTATCTGCATGCCGATCACGCCGACTCCCACGACAGCCGCTACGCGGGAATCGGCCTGGTGCCGAGGACGCGCATTCTCGGCCGCGCCGTCGCCATGCCGGACCTCCCCTGGCTCGGGCTGAAGGGGCCGCTGGTGGGGCCCGAGGATGCCGGCCCGGCTGCCGGTCCCGCGACGGTCCTGCCCTATCCGGCGGACGGGCCGTTCCCCAGGGACGCGGGCGCCGCGCCTTCGCGGCCTCCCTCCGGAGACGGGCCGTGATGCGGCCCGCCGCCTGCCCTGCCTTGCGGCCGATTGCGGGGCCGGTCCTGGCGGTGGCGCTGGCGCTCGCCGCGCCGGCGTCGGCGAAGGACCTGGGCGTGCGCGGCGCAACCTGGCCGGTCGCGGAGCCGGACCTGCTGGAAGAGATCGAGGCGCGCCTCCTGGAGATGGAACGCTCCGGCGCGCTGGCGCGGATGCAAGAGGGAGCCCGCGAGCGAGCGCGGCGGAGGCTGGAAGAGCCCGACCCTGTGCCGGGCATCGCGCCGGCACGGGAGGAACGCAGCCGCCTGTTCGATCCCGCCATCACGGTCGCACGGGACATCCGGACGGCCGACGGCGTTCTCATCGCCGCCGCCGGCGCCCGCGTGAACCCGCTGGAACGCACGACCCTCGCCCGCGATCTTCTGTTCATAGACGGACGGCGCGAGGCGGAAATCGCGTGGGCGCTGGCGAATGTCCGCCCCGCGAAAATCATCCTGCTTGCTGGCCGGCCGCTCGACCTGATGCGCCGGCACGACCGGCCCTTCTTCTTCGACACCGGCGGGGCTCTCGCCGCGCGCTTCGGCATCGCGGCAACGCCCGCGCGGGTCGAGCAGGACGGCGCGCGGCTGCGCATTACCGAGTTCCCGGTCGGGGACCGGGAGGACCCCAACACGAAAGGGAAGGAGTGAATCCATGCTGAACATGAACCGGGCGACATTGCTGGGTCATGCCGGGCGCGATCCCGAAATGCGCGACCTGAAGAACGGCGGCAAGGCAGCGGTGTTCACGCTCGCCACCACCGAGAAATGGACCGACCGCGAGGGAAGGCCGGGCGAGGCCACGGAGTGGCACCGCATTGTGGTCTACGGCCCGGCGGTCGAGCCGGTGGGGAAGATGCTGCGCAAGGGCGCCGCGGTGCTGGTCGAGGGTCGGATCGCGACGCGCGGCTTCACCGACAGGGAAGGCAACGACCGCGCGGTCACGGAGATCGTCGTCGCGGGTGCGCAGGGCACCGTTAACATACTGTCCGCGCGGCGTCCCGATCCGGACCCGTCGGAGCCGGCGGAGGGGGCGACCGATCAGGCCGCCGACACGGCGAATGCCGGGGCGGGCGACCCCGGATCGGGGTCCGGGGCAGGCTCCGCGGAGCTGGAAGAAGCTGCATGATCCGGCGCGTCGTTCCGTTGGCCGTGTTGGCGCTGCTGGCGGTGCTGTGGGCCGTGCCGGCGTCGGCGCAGTCCTGCACCGGACGGTTCGTCAACCCGATCTCGGACGTCTGCTGGGAGTGCCTGTTCCCCATCACGATCGGCCCGATCCGGATCGGCAGCGCCTCCGGGGCGCCCGACACGCCCAACCCGTCCTCGCCGATCTGCCTCTGCGGCTCGCCGATCCCGCGCATCGGCCTCTCGCTCGGGGTCTGGGAGCCGGCAAGGCTGATGGACGTGACGCGGACGCCCTGGTGCTTCCCCAACCTGGGCGGCCTCACTATCGATCCCGGCCTGCACGCAGCAAGGGGCCGCACCGGCTCGTCGGGCGGCGACGGCGCCAAGGGCTCGGTGTGGCACGCCCACTACTACATGTATCCGCTCTTGAGCTGGATCGGCGTGCTTCTCGATCTCGGCTGCCTGGAGGGCGGCGGGCTCGACATCGCCTGGACCTCGGAGCTCGATCCCGCCTGGCTCGACGACGAGCTGTCGTTCC
>JAPPMY010000046.1 GCA_028818855.1 Rhodospirillales bacterium | reverse complement strand
GCCATCATCGTGAAGATGAAGTCGGTCTGCTTCTCCGGCAGGAAGTTGAGGTGGCTCTGCGTCCCCTGCATGTACCCCTTGCCGAAGAGGCCGCCGGAGCCCAGCGCGATCTTCGATTGCAGGATGTGGTAGCCGGCGCCGAGCGGATCCGCTTCGGGATTGAAGAACGTGAGGATGCGCGCCTTCTGGTATTCGTGCAAGAACTGCCAGGCGACCGGCCCGGAGCCGAGGGCGAGGACCACGCCGACGCCGATCTTCCACGCCTTGATCCCGGCCAGGAACAGCATGATCGCGCCGCCGAGCACGACCAGCAGCGCCGTGCCGAGGTCCGGCTGGCGCAGGATCAGCGCGGCGGGCGCGAGAATCATCAGCAGCGGCGGGAGGTAGGTCCGGATGCGGCCCAGCCCGTCGAGGGCGACGCCGTGGAAATAGCGCGCCAGCGCCAGCACCATCGCGATCTTCATGAGCTCCGAGGGCTGGAGCTGGATCACGCCGATGTCGATCCAGCGCTGCGCGCCCTTGCCCGCCGCGCCCATCAGCTCCACGCCGACGAGCAGGGCGAAGGCGAGGCCGTAGATCGTGTAGGCCGCGCGCAGCCAGAAGCCGATGTCGACCAGCGCCACCGCGAGCATCACGATCAGGCCGGCGCCGAACCAGACCATCTGGCGCGCCGCCCAGGGCTCGGTGGAGCCGCCCGAGGCGGAAATCAGCATCCCGATGCCGACCGCGCCGATGGTGCAGACGAGAACGACCAGGAACCACTCGAGCCTGAGGAGCCGCTCGGCGATGCGAAAGCCCTGATTGCTGCTGACGTCGAGCTGTGCCATCAGGCGGTCTCGTTCTCACGCGGCACTGGCGTGAAAGCGCGCGGGCGCGCCGACGGATCGCGGCGCTGAACCTCCCGCAGGATGTCGCGCGCGATCGGCGCCGCCACGGTGCCCCCGCTGCCGCCGTGCTCGACGACGACGGCAACCCCGTAGCGCGGCCGCTCGAGCGGCGCGTAGGCGACGAAGAGCGCGTGGTCGCGCTCCTCCCACGGGCGATCCTCGTTCTTGATCACGCCCGCGCGGTGCTCGCGCTCGGAAATCCGCCTCACCTGTACGCTTCCGGTCTTGCCGGCCATGGCGAGCGCCGGCTCCTCGATGCGCGCGCGGTAGGCGGTGCCCTTGGGGTCGTTCACGACCTTGAGCATGCCGTTGCGGACGATGTCGAAGTGGGCGGGCGAGATGCCCATGGCGGGGAAGGTCTCGCGCTCGCGCGCGACCGGCCGCCCGTCGCGAATCGCCTCCGCAAGAATGCGCGGCTCCACCGCGATGCCGCCGTTTCCGATGCGGGCCACCATGACCGCGAGCTGAAGCGGCGTGGTAAGCAGGTAGCCCTGGCCGATGCCGACGACCAGCGTCTCGCCGCCCTGCCAGGGCTCGCCGATCATGGCGAGCTTCCATTCCTTCGTGGGCACCAGGCCGGGCTTCTCGCCGGGCAGCTCGATATCGAGCTTGTGGCCGAAGCCGAAGCGCTCCGCCATGGCGGCGATGCGGTCTATGCCGACCCGCTTGGCGACCTCGTAGAAGTAGACGTCGCAGGACTCCGTGAGGCCCTTGATCATGTCGACGTGGCCGTGGCCGTGGCGCCGCCAGCAGCGGAACCGGCGTTTCCCGAGCTTGAGCGAGCCGTCGCAGAAGAAGCTGTGATGGGGGCTGAGCCCGCCGCCTTCCAGCGCGGCGAGCGCCACGATCATCTTGAAGGTCGATCCCGGCGAGTACTGACCGGCGATCGACTTGTTGGTGAGGGGGAAGCGCGGATGGCCGATCAGCTCCCGCCATTGCCGCTGGCTGATGCCTGAGGTGAACAGGTTGGGGTCGTAGCTCGGCATCGACGCCAGCGCCAGGATATCGCCCGAATGGATGTCGAGCACCACAGCAGACCCGCTCTCCTCGCCGAAGCGGGCCGAGACGTACTGCTGGAGCCCCAAGTCGATGGTCAGCACGTGGTCGTCGCCCGGCCGGCCGGTCCGGCGGCTGAGCTCGCGGATCACGCGGCCATAGGCGTTGACCTCCACCTGGCGCGAGCCCGCCTCGCCGCGCAGCGAGGTCTCCAGCACCTTTTCGGCGCCGTTCTTGCCGATGCGGAAGTCGGGGAGGCTGAGCAGCGGGTCGTCCGTCCGCTCCAGGTCGGACTCGTTCACGGCGCCGACGTAGCCGACGATGTGGACCGTGTCCTGCCCGAAGGCGTAGAGGCGGCGGCGGCCCACGTCGATCATCACGCCGGGCAGGTCGGGCGCGTTGACCTCGATCTGCGAGACCTCCTCCCACGTCAGGTGCTCGCGCACCGTGATGGGGACGAACTTCTGGTTGCGCCTGGCCTCGCGCAGCACCCGCTCGCGGTCGTGGTTCTCGATCGGCACCAGCTGGGCGATCTCGTCCAGCGCCCTGTCGAGGTCGAGCGCCGCCTCGGGCACCAGGATCAGCCGGTAGTTGAGCCGGTTCTCGGCCAGCACTTGGCCGAACCGGTCGAAGATGCGGCCCCGCGCCGGCGGCAGGAGCTGCATGTTGATGCGGTTCTCGTCGGCCAGGACCTGATAGCGCTCGGAGTCGACGACCTGAAGCTGGTAGAGCCGCCCGGCGAGCGCTGCCGTCAGCAACGCCTGCGCGCCGCCGACGATGATGGCCCGGCGCGTGAAGAGGTTGGCGCGCCCCGTCTCGCCACGCATCTCAGTCGGGCCTTGCGGCGGCGAGCGCGCCGAGCGGACGGAAGAAGAGGACGAAGACGGGGAAGAGGAGGATGGTCAGGCCCACCTGCACGACGATGGGCAGTACCGGAACGACCGTGCCGAAGCAGGCCGAGCTGATGATCCAGCCGAGCAGCCCGATCGCCGGCATGGTGAGCGAGAAGCCCCACCAGACGACGAGGAACGGCTTGCCGCGGAAGAAGGTCCGTTGCGAGGCGACGACCCCCTGCACGATGAGAAGCACCAGCGCCGTCATGCCGAGCGGCGTGCCGGCCAGGAGGTCCTGCAGCAGGCCGATGCCGAAGGTTGCCGCATAGGGCAGCCGCTCCGGCCGGTAGATGGTCCAGTAGAAGATCGCCATCGCCGCAAGCGCCGGCGTGACCTCGACGAAGCCCGGCAGCCGCCAGGGGAGGGAGCCCGCGAAGACGAACACGACCGTCACGGTCACCGGGATCATGCCGCGCAGCGAGCGCTCGGCCGTGTGCAGCCAGTCGCCCATCACTCGAGGTTCCCGGTGCGCGCGGCGCGGCGGGTCTCGGGGTAGACGCCCGGCACCACGTAATCGAGGACGGTGACGAAATCGAGCCGTTCCCAGACGACGAAGGGCTGCACCGTCGCCCGGTCCTTGTCGACCGACGAGACGATCCCGACATCGAGCGCCGGCGGGAACATTCCGCCCTCGCCCGATGTCACGATGCGGTCGCCCGGCTTGACCCTGGCGTCTGTCGCAAGGAAGGCGAGGAAAGGCTGCGGGCTGTTGTCGCCACGGAGGATCGTCCGGTCCCGGCTCTCTTCCGAGACCACGGGAATGCGCGAGTTCAGGTCCGTGAGCAGGAGGATTCGCGCCGTGTGGTTGCCCACCTCCAGCACGCGGCCGACCAGCCCCTCGTGGTTGACCACGGCCTGGCCCTTGCGCACGCCGTGGCTCTCGCCGGCGTTCACCATGACCATGTGGATGAAGGGTCCGCCCGAATCGGCGATCACGCGGGCGGTGATGTACCCGGCCCTCTGGTCGGGCACCACCTTCAGCATCCGGCGGAACATGTCGTTCTCGTAGCCGAGCTGCTCCGCCACCGCCTGCCACTTGCGGAGCTGGGCGTTGTCGTGCTCGAGGTGCTCGTTGCGCTCGTGGACGGCCAGCATGCCGTTCAGCTCGTCGAACCCGTCGGCGATGGTCGCCGCCGGCTGCGAGAAGAAGCCGAATATCGGAGCCACCGCGTCGGCGACGCCGACACGGAGCGTCTCCACCAGTCGGGGCTCCGCCTGGCTCAGGATCATCAGGGTAATCGCCGCGCACGCCAGAAATGCGTAGCCGAAGCGCTGGGCGAAGACCCTGCCCGGCACGGCCAGGACGAGATTGCGCCCCCGGCCAACCCTCACTCAGACCTCCATGCAGTACGCGGTGTTATCCGAATCGAGGCCCGCGTCGCGGGACGTCTAATATGTCTCGTGAAGGGCGTGCTTCAAGGCCTTCATTTCTTCGAGGCAGCGGCCGGTGCCGAGAGCGACGCAGCGCAGCGCCTGGTCCGCGATCGAGACAGGCAGCCCCGTGGCGTGGCGCAGCACGTAGTCGAGGTTGCCCAGCAGCGCGCCGCCGCCCGTCAGCACGATGCCCTTGTCCACGATGTCGGCAGCAAGCTCGGGCGCGGTGTTCTCCAGCCCCACCTTGACCGCGTCGATGATGGCGCCGACCGGCTCGGCGAGGCTCTCGGAAATCTGCCTCTTGGAGATGACGAT
>JAPPMY010000212.1:3926-4542 GCA_028818855.1 Rhodospirillales bacterium | reverse complement strand
TTAATCCGAGCGGATCAGCCCAAAATCGCCGCTGAAAGCCTGCGCCCGCTCAATTGGCCATCCGACGTGATCTCCTATTGTGCCACACGTGCTCCCTCCGCCAACCCGCTGCGCGGGTCCTCCGCTGCGCTCCGGCGCGGGAAGGCTCCGCTAGGCATCGGGCCGGGGCGACCGTGGCTCAGGCCCAACCTCCGCTAAGGCCTTCGTCCCTCAGGCCTAAGCTCCGATAGGGCCTTGCGCCCGCACCATCGCCCCAGCCCGACGCCAAGCTCCACCAACCCCGCGTGGCTGCGGTCCGCGCGCGTGTCCCAACAGGACATCACATCGGGGATCGGCCCCGAGCGTGGAACCGATCAAGGGAGATCGACATGAGCACCATCGAGAACATCGAGACCGGCGGACAGTCCGTCACCGCGACCGTCTGCGAGAACGCGGTGCTGTTCGGCGCAGCCCCCGAGCGCGACGAGTTCGACACCCGCGACGTCTGGGACCGCGACGACGCGCTGGACGCGGTGCAGGAAGCCTTCCGCATCATGGCGCAGGGCGTCGGCCCGGACGGGTTCCAGCTCGCCGACGAGCGCGAGAGCCTGCTCTGGGGCTTCGTCAACATGCTCGA
>JAPPMY010000212.1:0-3876 GCA_028818855.1 Rhodospirillales bacterium | reverse complement strand
TCCGCCGCCATCGACGCCCGCGACTACATGCGCGCGAGGAAGGACCGCGAGACCACGGCGCACCTGCCCGAGGGAACCCTGATCGCCATCACCGGCGGCAAGGACGTGCAGGACCCGGCGGCGGTGATCGCCCGGCTCGACAAGGCGCGCGAGAAGTACGCCGACATGGTGCTCGTGCACGGCGGCGGACCCGGCGTCGAGAAGGTCGCGGCGCGCTGGGCCGAGCGCAACGGCGTCCACCAGGTCGTCTGCAAGCCCGACTGGGACCGCCACGGACGCGCCGCACCGTTCCGCCGCAACGACGAGCTGCTCAACCTCCTGCCGAAGGGCGTCATCGCGTTCCCCGGCAGCGGCATCACCGAGAACCTCGTCGACAAGGCGCGGCAGCTCGGCATCCCTGTCCAGCGCATCGCGGCCTGACCGCAGCGCATCGCGGGCCGCGCCGTCATCCCCGGCAACGGGCGGTGGCGGCGCGGCCCGTTTCCGCGTGCGCACATCGGTGGCGCGGCACCGCCATCCTCGCGCGCGCTTCGCGCGGCGCTCGTGGCCTCGCTCCGCTCGGCCCGCTCCGGCTGCGCCAGTCGCGGGCGCACTCGCCTCCGGCTTCGCGCTGGCGCGCGTCCGCCGTCGGCTCCGCTGGAGGAAGAGAGGAGCCAAGGGTCGGGCAAGCCGACCGGGAGAGAGGAGGGAGGATATGCGCGCGATCTTGAACCTGCGAAACGAGCCCAGGCTGCGCGATGAATTCCAGTATGCGCACGTCGTGAACAGCACCGTGCTCATCGACCGCCGCACCAGGTGGGGCAATCCGTTCCGAATCGGCGAGGACGGCTCGAGGGACGAAGTGATCGCCCGCTATCGCGCCCATCTGTGGCGCCACATCCAGGCGGGCGATGTTTCGCTGGAGGAGCTCGCCGAGCTGGACGGATGTTGGCTGGCATGCTGGTGCGAGCCGCTGCCCTGTCATGGGGACGTGCTGGCCAGGGCGGCAGCGTGGGCATCCGGGGTCCTGGCGGAACGGGCGGGTGCGTGATGCGCGGCTCCGTTCCTGTTGCGAGAAGGAATTGGGCGATGCCTTCGGCCCGGGCTATCCGCTGCAATCTCCACTCGCTGGCGCTCGCTCCGATTTCCGCTCCTATCCCTATCGCCTCCGGTCGCTGCGCTCCCTGCGCGCTCCGCTTGCCGCCGCCTTCGGCGGGGGTGTCGCCGCCCTGGCGGGCGGCGGCGTTGCTGCGTTTCCTCCCAGACCGGTCTGGGCGGCGCGCCATTCCAGGCCCGCAGCGGCGGCCCGCAACCCGCTTCGCGGGTCCTCCACTTCGTTGCGGCCCTTCGGGTGCGGGCCGCCTCGATCTGCGGACCTTCCAGGCTTGACTCGCCGCCCACCCCGCTCCGGGGGAAACGCGGTGTTTTTTTCAGAGGGAGAGGAACCGACCATGACACATTCCAACGACACCGCGATGGCCGACGCCTTCGCACAAGCCGGCTTCGACACCGGGAGCCTTGACGCCCCCATAATCGAGCCCCCCGACCACGGCGACGACGAGCGCGAGCCCGAGCACGCCGCATCGGCAACCGCCATGGCCTGCGAAGCCGCCGCCCTCTACGGCGCCACCCCCGGACGCGACGAGTTCGACAGCCGCGACGTATGGGACCGCGACGACGCGATGGCCGCGGTGTCCGAAGCCTTCCGCATCATGGCGCAGGGTATCGCGCCCGACGGCTTCCAGCTCGCCGACGAGCGCGAGAGCCTGTTGTGGGGTTTCGTCAACACGCTGGACGCCCAGACGCAGCGCCTCGACCGCGCCGCCGACAGGCTGTTGCCCGACCTTCGCGACCTGCAACGCGCGCAGGACGGAACCGAGATCAAGTCCCGCGAGCTGGAGCTGACCACCGCCCGCGCGCAGAACCTCACCGACCGGCGCGACGCCTTCGAGATCATGCGCGACACCGCCGCCGACGCCTACCGCGCCGAGACCGGCAGCGTGTGGCGGCCCCGGCGCGGCTCGCACACCAGCCAGACCGGCAAGCTGACCTCGGCAGCCATCGACGCCCGCGACTACATGCGCGCGAGGAAGGACCGCGAGACCTTGGCGCACTTGCCGCAGGGAACGCTTGTCGCCATCACGGGCGGCAAGGACGTTGCCGACCCCGCCGCCGTCATCGCCCGGCTCGACAAGGCGCGCGAGAAATACCCCGACATGGTGCTTGTACACGGCGGCGGCCCCGGCGTGGAGAAGATCGCGGCGCGCTGGGCCGAGCGCAACGGCGTGCAGCAGATCGTATGCAAGCCGGATTGGGACAAGCACAAGCGGGCCGCCCCGTTCCGCCGCAACGACGACTTGCTCAATCTCCTGCCGAAGGGCGTCATCGCCTTCCCCGGTTCGGGCATCACCGACAATCTCGTGGACAAGGCGCGGCAACTCGGCATCCCGGTTCAGCGCGTCGCAGCATAGCCCGCAGCATCCCCGAGCGGGCCGCGTTGCTCCGGCAGCGCGGCCCGTTGCCGTTTCTGTTGACGGCCTCGCGTCCGCCGTCCCCGCGCGCGCTCCGCGCCGCGCGCCCTCGCACCGTGCTTCGCACGAGTGCATCGGCCACCGCGCCGACCGCCGCCGCTCAATCACCGCTGCGGCTCCGATCCGCCGGGTTCTCCGGCGTCGATCTCCCGATCTCCCGTTCAGCACGAATCGCGTCCCTGACCCGCCGGGGCGGGCTTTGGCTCCACACCCCACGCAGCGGGCTGCAAGAGGGCGCAAGCGCGCGCGGAGCCTGCCCATTGCGTGCCCTTTCGGCGTCTTTGGGAGACTTGGGACGCCAGCGTCTTATTGGAGCGAGTCGCTTCTCTGGAGAACCGCGGAGAAGCTGCTGGAATCGCTTGATTTTTCAGGGCACGGTTCTCTGGAGAACCGCCCGGATCGCTCCCGAAGTTCTCTGGAGAACCGCCGTTTCAGGCCCGCGGTTCTCCAGAGAAGCGCCCGAAGCGGCGAAGCATCGCCCGTTCCGGGCGGGCCGGAAGGCGGCCGGCCGGCGCGGGAGCGCCTTCCGGCGGCCGCGGGACGGTCCTCGCCTAGCGGTCTTCTCCGTCCAGACCGCCGCCGATCAGGTCGTCCTGGACCCCGCGTGCGCCGGCAATCAGCGCGTCCAGCTCCGCCTCGCGGCCTGCGTCGAGCATGTCGGTGCGCAGTTTCGACACCAGGATATGGGTCGCGCGGAATGTCAGCTCGATCAGCGGCGCCAGCCTGTCCGCCGCCGCCCCCGCCGGCGGACCGTCCGCCACCGCCGCGAGCGCGGCGAAGCGAACGAACTCCGGGCCGGTCAGGCCGCATTTTTCGGCGACGGCCTCGATCCGCTCCCACTCCGGATCGTGGAACCGGATCGAGTGCGGGTTGCGTTTCTCCGCCCTGCCGGTCTCGTCCGGGGCCGTTTCGGGCTGCTCTTCGTCCATTCCATTCCTCCCGCATTCCCCGGTTGCCGCCCGAGCCGGCCGTTCCCGCGCCTCCGTTGGAGGACTTGGCGGCCCGGAGCGCTACCGTCCGAGGTCCATGCCGCCCCTGCCGCGCCCGCGCGCCGGCGATTCCGGCGCTATTTCGGGCGACCTCGACGGAGTCTTCGAGGGCGTCTCGGCCCCCTCCCGGCCCTTGCCGGAGTCCCGTTCAGCCCCGCGGTCGATGCGCGGCTCGCGGTTCCGTCCGGCCTCCATCGCCTTTTGCGACGCCTCGCGCTTCATCTCGCCGATACCTTCGAGCGCCGCGATGCGCTCGCCGGTGACGGCTTCGAGCTGCGACTTCAGCTCTTCGGCGTTGTCGGTGACCAGCTCGGCCCGGTCCCGGGCGCGGCTGATCTCGACATAGAAGCTCTTCTGCGTGGTGAGATGCTTGTGCC
>JAPPMY010000009.1:4532-4649 GCA_028818855.1 Rhodospirillales bacterium | reverse complement strand
TCGGGGAAGAGGCTCGCGAAGCCGTATGCGGGATAATCCGCGCCCCGGTCGGGACAGCGGATGGCGCGGGCGTCCTCGGCGATCTCGCGGACGAGCTCGGGACGCACGCCCAGCTCG
>JAPPMY010000009.1:0-4522 GCA_028818855.1 Rhodospirillales bacterium | reverse complement strand
TCCCTCCGGCCTGCCGGACACTCGCCCGACAGGCGCTCCTCTCCACCTCTACGACCCCGAAACCGCGCGGCGGATCGCGGCCAGGCGCTCGCACACCGCCCGCGGCGCCATGGAGCCCAGGTTCAGCACCGGGATGCCGCGGGCCTCGGCGATGCGGATCCCCATGCCGGTGCCGCCGACCGCCGCGCCGCGCTCGCTCCACGCTATGCAAACATCGACCGGCCGCTCCCCCATCAGCAGGATCGCGACATTCCTGGCATGGAGCTTGCGGGCGCCCGGCGAACACCGCACCCACGCCGGATGCAGGGGTGCTGCGATCTCCATGCAGGCTTCCAGCTCAGCCGCCGACAGCGCCCGGCAGTCCGGCCCGCGATGTCCGTTGTAGCCGCGCCACGGCAGCCAGATCGTCCGCTGCCCGGCCGGCGTGCCCACGGCGAACGCAGTATCGGCCCCGTCCGCTCCGCCGCTCGACAAATGCCAGCCGGTCCGCGCCAGCCAGCTCGCCATCTTCGTCATGTCGGCCAACACGGCCTTCGGCGTCGCCCGCGCCCCGATCCCCGCATAGGTCAATGTCGCCATGTCCCCGTCCTCCCGGTTGCAATCCCACCGCTCCCTCTTCTTCAGCGGCTTCGCCCTCCACCGGCTTTTCTCCACCTCCCGCACGGACGGACCGGCTTGCATGACGAGGGTTTCCGGGGCATCGGTTGCGGCATGGACGGACGGGCATGGATCGCGCGGCATGGGTTCTGGCTTCTCGCGCTGCTCTGGCTGCCGGCCGGGGTGGCGGCGCAGGCGGCGCTGCGCTTCGGGCCGTCCGCCGGCGCGTTCGCGGATTCGGGGGAGGCGATGGCGGCCCTTGGGTCGCTCGCCGTGACCGTCCCCTGCGGCCTGCCGCTGGCGCTGGGCTGCCGCCGCCTCTGGCGTCTCGGCTACCGGCGCGCGGCGTGGACGGCAGGCATCGGGCTGGGTGTGCTGACGATTCCAGCGACGGTGTTCGCCGGCCTGCTCGGCCCGGTGGCGATCGCCGTCTGGGCGGTGCTGCTCAGCCTGCCGGTCTGGCTCGCCTGGCTATGGCTCGCGCGGCGCGGGTGAGTGCGGACGGCGGTGGGCCGGCTGCGGAGCACGGCAGCCGCGTGCGAGGCCCCGACGTATGCTGGACGGCGTGGGGCCGGCTACGCAGTAGAGGGATGGTCGAAACGGCCCCCGCCTTTGGCAAGACGGCGACGGGCCGGCGGCGCAGCAGGAACGGCCCGGAAAGGAGCGGGAGGTCCGCGTCTCCGAGTCGGAGGCAGCCCCTTGCCGCAAGGGCCAGGGTTTCAAGCGGGTCCGGCGGCGGCGATGCGCAGCTTGCCGCCCTCGGCCGAGCGCGGCTGGCGGACCACGATGTCGATGTCGCGTCCGAGCGCGGTCAGCAACCGGAACAGGCGCTCCAGCGAGTACTCGCGAAAATCGCCGCGCAGCAACCGCGACACGTCGGGCTGGGACAGGCCGAGCAGCCGCGCGGCCTCGGTCTGGGTGATGCCCCGGTCGCGCACGATGTCGTCGATGCGGCTGACCAGCTCGGCCTTGACGAGGTGGGCGTCGGCGTCGGGAAAGCCGAGATCGACGAAGACGTTGCCGCTGCCGCGTTCGACGGCGGTATCTTTGGATTCCATGGCGTCAGTCTCCGGCGTGGGTTTCACGGTAATGCCGCTCGGCGGCGCGCAATCGGCGGCGGACCAGATCGAGCTCCCGTTGCGGGGTCGCGATGCCGCGCCGCGCCTTCTTCTGGAAGGCGTGCAGGACATAGACGGCGGTCTCGAACCGGACCGTGTAGACGGCCCGGAAGGTGTCGCCGTCGTGGCGCGCGACGACTTCCACGACGCCCGAGCCGAACCCCTTCAGCGGCTTGGCGTCGCGGTGCTGGCGTCCGAGCTGGGCGCGGTAGATCGCAAACCCCATGCTGTGCTGCACGGGGTCCGGGAAGCGCTTCAGATCCGCCTTGCTGGAGCCGACCCATTCGACCGGTTTCACCATGCCGTTGCCATCTCCGCATTATAGGGGTTTCGCCATAACCGGACAAGCAGGGCGGCGCCTCAGTGCCAGGCGTCGCTCTCGGGATCGTCGTCCTCCGCGCGCATGGAGGCGGCGGCCATGGCGGTCCAGGCCTCGCGGTCGTAGCCGAGCCTCCGGTTCAGCTTGTCGCAGATCGACTGCGCATCTTCGAGCGTGAGCGCGATGAGCGCAGTGGGGACGTGGCCGGCCAGGCCCTCGATGACGATCCTGATCTGCTGCACGTCGGTCTCGACATCGTAGGCCGGCACGAAGCAGAAGTTCGGGCAGTCCGGCAGGGTCTGCGCGGTCATGGGGCGATCTCCTGTGTCAGGGAAGCAAGGGCCGGCGCGTCGGGACTGTCTATCCCGCTCGGGCCGGCGACGGAAGCGCCGGGCCCGTCGATGACGGCGGGCCGGCGACATGTGTGGTGGGGCTCGCAACCGGCGGCGGCCGGGCCGGCCATACGGATGTCGGCCGGAGGGCGACGCCCCGGATCGGCGTCCGGTTCAGGCGGCGAGCGGCCAGCGGTCGAGCAGCCGTTCGAGCGCCTCGGGCTTCGGTGCGAATATCCGGGCGCGGAAGGAGACGATCTCCACCGTGCAGCCCATCCGCTTCAGTACGGGCATGTCGGTGTCGGCCGGCCCCTCGATCTCGATCCGGTCGGTGCCCATCAGCCGGCGGCGCGAGAGCCGCCAGCCGTTGGCGAGCGCAAGCGCGTTGCCGCGCCCCATCACCGCCTCGAAGGCTTCCGCGCCGGTCATGGCGGGGCCGCCGTCGAGGCCGAAGCTCTGGCGGACGGCGCGCACCTGCTCGGCGTCGAGGACGCGCCCGATGAGGGCGATACCGTCATCCGACGTCAGCCGCCGGACCCGCATGTTCTCCTCCGGCAGGCGGTCCCAGACCGGCAGCAGCAGGCCGGTTGCGAGCCAGAAGCGGGAGTCCCGGTGCGACGGCAGCCCGGCAATCTCGGCGTCCCAGACGCGGCGCCACGCAGCCTCGTCGGCGCGGCGCCAGTTGGAAGCGTCGAGCTCGGCGCTCGCCATGGTCTCAGCGGTCGCGGGCCGGATCAGCCGCACCCGCTCCCGCACCCCGCCGTCGTCGAGCATGCGCGAGGCGGCCGGCATGATGACGGCGGCGCGCTTCGAGCGCGTGTTTACGACCAAGCGCGGCTTGCCGTCCGGACCCGGATCGCGCTCGCCGATCTCCAGCGCCGATGCCGCAGAGAGCGGCACCAGCTTGTCGCGGCGGACGATCTCGACCAGCTCGGTCGCCGCGCCGGTGCCAGGATGCTCGTAGAGAGTCTCCCGTCCGGCGATAACAAGCGAGTCGGCGGTCACGGTCTCGACGCCGACCTCGTAGCTGCCGGCCTCGATCGCTGCCTCGATGTTGCTGGCGATGCGCGCCTCCAGTTCGGCGAAGAGCTGGTTCTGCTCGGCGATGGGCAATGCCAGCAGCCGGTTGAGGAATTTCGGCATCGGCGGCAGGTCGTCCTTCAGCCCGCCCTCGTGAACGATCTTGAGGCCGGTCGACTTCTGGAAGCGCTCGACATTCCAGCCCTCGATGCTGCCGCGCCACAGCGCGCCGTAGAACTGGCGCAGCGCGGCTTTGGCATAGTCGCTCTCCAGGTTGTCGCTCTCGCGGAACAGCGCGGCGTCGCTGCCGCCCATGGCGGTCTGGCTGTCGCGCTGGCCCCGGGTGATGGCGCCCAGCGAGTCGAGCCTTCTGGCGATGGTGGCGATGAACCTCCGCTCGCCCTTGACGTCCGTGGTGACGGGCCGGAACAGCGGGGCGCTGGCCTGATGCGTGCGGTGGGTCCGGCCCAGCCCCTGGATCGCCTGGTCGGCGCGCCATCCGGGCTCCAGCAGATAGTGGATGCGCCGCTCCGTGTTCCCGCAGGAAAGATCGGCGTGGTAGCTGCGGCCCGTGCCGCCCGCCATGGAGAACACCAGGATGCGCTTCTCGCCGTCCATGAAGGCGGCGGTCTCGGCGAGGTTGGCGGAGGCGGGCCGCGAGCGCAGCGCCAGGCGTTCGCCCTTGGCGTCCGCGATCCTGAGCACGCGCCGCGACCGGCCCGTAACTTCTGACACCGCCTCGTGCCCGAAACGCTGCACGATCTGGTCGAGCGCCGTGGGCACCGGCGGCAGCGCTGCGAGCTTCTCGATCAGCGCGTCGCGCCGGTCCTCGGCCTCCTTGCAGATGACGGGGTTGCCGTCCGCGTCCCTGGCGGGCCGGCTGAGGAGGTTGCCGCCGTCATCGGTGAACGGCTCTTGGAGCTGCACCGGGAAGGCGTGCATCAGGTAGGACAGGATGGCGTCCCGGGGCGTGAGGTCGATATTGAGGTCGTCCCACTCGGAGGCGGGAACGTCGGCAATGCGGCGCTCCATCAAGGCTTCGCCGGTCGAGACCAGCTGCACGACCGCCGACCGGCCGGCTCCGAGGTCGGCGTCGATGGCGCGGATGGTCGAGGGGCACTTCATGCCGGTCAGCA
>JAPPMY010000007.1 GCA_028818855.1 Rhodospirillales bacterium | reverse complement strand
CTCGAAGCGGCCGCTCGCCAGCAGCTCGAGAAGCTCGTAGCGGCTGACGGGAAGCGCGGGATCGCGCCCGGCATCGCGCGCGATCTCCGCCGCCCAGCCGCCCAACGCCGCACCCGGCGCCCTGAGAGCGCGCGCCTGCGCCAGGTAGTCGGCGGCGAGAGCCGTGCGTGCATCCGCTGCGCGCGCCAGCAGCACCCGGCGCCGCTCCCGGTCGGTATCGGCCGACGCCATCGCGGGCGGGTCGTGCACCACAGGCGCCGCCAGGTTGCGCGAGAGCTCGACCGCGGCGCGCAGCTCCTCTTCGCTTCCAAAGGTACGTCGGTCGAAGAGTGTCCCGGCCCTGAGATCGGCGTCGTGCAGCGCGTCCTCGCCCCGGCAGACACTCGTGCCAGAGAGCGCCGGGTCTCCGGCACGAATGTCCTCGCCGGCGCGCCCGGCGTTGCAGTATTCCTGCGTGACGGTCTCGAAGCGGGCTGCGTCGCCGGCGGCCGCGCCCGGCCTGTCCACCACGGCGCGATCGCCCGTGATGCGGCCGGTCTCCGTCGCGGACGCACGGGCGTGTGCGCTCTCCGCCGCGGCGCCGGTGCCCGCAAGACCCCTCAGCCCCGTGACCGTCTCGCAGGCGCTCCGGCTCGGCCGGTGCGCCAGCATGCTCCCGGTCTCCGCCACCTCGCGCGCGGTCTGCGCCTGGAGCCTGGTCTGGGAGTCCAGCGCCCCGGTCACGGCCTTGGCGCTCTGGGCGATGTAGCCCGAGAGCTGCCCGGTCTGGAGCCGGAGCGCCTCCATGATGGCGCGCTCCATGGCGTCGATCTCGCCGGTGAGGTCCCGGATGACCCGGCTCGCCTCGCGCCGGTCGTTGTCGGTGCGGTCGCACTTGTGGGCATGCGCCGCTTCGGGCGCGAGCAGCAGACCGGCCAGCAGCGCAGCCGCGATCGTTCGCCGGCCGACGGCGCAGAACAGGGTCCTGCGGGCTGGCACCCTTCGGGTGCTCATTGCCCGCCTCCCACGGCATTCCGGAACAGTGCGCCGTCCCCATTGCCGCTCAGGTCGTCGAACACGTTGCCGCGTTCCCAATCCACGTCCAGGCCGGGAAGCCGGTCGAGAGGCCGGGTGTACTCCGAGAGGTACACCGAGGGGTCGAGCGCGCGACCGACGTAGCGCCGATAGGCGTCGCGGGCGGCGGCGCAGAAGCGCCGACGGGCAAGGTCGAGGATCTGCTCCAGGGCGCCCGCCGGATCGAAGTGGATATCGAAGGAGCGGTAGTCGAACAGATCCGTGATGCAGGAGAAATCGAGGATGGAGTCCGGGTTGCGGATCCCCTGGTCGGGGTTGCGCAGGACCGCGAGGTCGGCCTCGACGCCGGCCTGCGCGCTCCCGGCGAGCGCCTCGGCCACCTGCGGATCGCACGCGGAGGCGTGGCCGCGCGGGCCCGCCTCCGCAGGTTGCGTCTCGGCTGGCGCTGGCGACGCCCACAGCACGAGCGCCAACGCCGCCGCAAACGGCCAGGTTCGCCGGCACGGGTGTCTACGCCGCTTCATCGCCGCCCTCCGCGCCGGAAGCCCCGGCGTCGTCCGGCAGGTCTCCGGCACGAGTGTCCGCCGCAGGCTTGGGTGACAGGACATTGACCATGGCCTGCGGCCCGGCGACCACGATCTCGGTGACCGAGCGTTCCTTGCCCTCCCTGTCCCTGAACTCGCGGGTCCTGAGCCGGCCCTCGACCAGCACCAGCGCGCCCTTGCGGACCATCTCCGCTGCCGGCCCGACCGAGCCGCCGAAGACCGCGACCCGGTGCCACTCCGTGACCTCCTGTGGCTGCCCGTCGTCGCCCTTCCAGCGCCGCGTGGTGGCGACGCTGAACGAGACCGTGTCCTCGCCGCTTTGCATCTTCCGGCGTTTCGCGTCACCGCCCGCGTAGCCCAGCACCGTCGCCCTGTTGATGTGCAGCATGTCGTTCTTTCCTTTCCGTTGCAGGTATCCGTCAGTCCCGCCCGGCCGGGACCGGCCGGGGTAGATCGTTTCCGGCGGCCCGCGCCACCTCGTCGGCGAGGCGGTCGAGCACCGCCTCCTCGGATGCCGCCCGGCCCGTTCCCGGCGCGTCAACTCGCGCAAGCTCGCGCTCGATGCGGCCCCTGGCGCTCCCTTCCGGGAAGGCCCGGGCAAGCGCCCGGCGGGCATCCGCCGGCGGCAGCCGCGCGTAGAGGCGGCGCCGGAGCGCCGCATCCGGAGGGCTTGTGGTAAGCGCCCAGAGCTCGACCGGGCCCGGCGTGTTGACCAGGAGCTGCTCGAAGCGCCCGCCCTGGCCGCTTGCGACCAGCAGCGCGGGCGCGCCGTCCTTCCCCGGTCCCGTCAGCCGGTAGCGGACGGCATCGGAGAGTGTCCCGCTCAGCGAGAACAGCTCGGCCAGCGCTTCTTCCTCGCGGGCCTTGCCGCCGGCGCCGAGGATCCAGTAGCGGTTGGCGAGCTCCGCGAGCGCACCCCCAAAATCCTCCAACCGCTGCGATGCCAGCGCGAGGCGCACCCGGAGCTTGCGGGCCTCGCGCACGTCGCGCTCGACCTGGGCGCGCACGGCCGGAGCGCCCGCGGTGCGGTGGAACTCGTCGTAGCAGAGCCGCTTCGGAGACTCGCGGATGTCGCGCAGACGGGCGGCATGCCATGCCCGGTAGGGCTCGGGGATGGACGCGAGCGCGTCCTCGCCGATCCACCAGTGGCGCGTCAGCGCGTGGCGCGCCAGCAGGTAGAAGGCGGCCGCCTGGCGGTCGGCCTCCGCCGAGCCCTGCGGCGCCACCTCCGCGAGGTCGATGGCCGCGAGCCTGGCGCCGCCGACGTCGAAGGCGGTGGGCGCGAACATCACCGGCCAGTCGCCGGACAGCGCGGTGAGAATACGGATGAAGGCCTGGGTGACGGTCTCGCCGCCGGAGCCGTATCGCGCTTCGCCCACCAGCCCCTGCACGGCGGGCTCGCGTACCGCGGCCAGCAGGTCGGTCAGCACCGGCACGGCGTAGCGCTGCGCCCGCGCCGCCGCTTCGACCTCACCCACTCTGAACAGGAGGTCCACCACGTCCCACCAAAGCGGCTCCGGCGGCAGCGCCAGCCAGGCCTTCGCGATCGCCGCGTCGACGTCTTCGTCGCGGCCTTCCGTGTAGGCGTGGGGCTCGGCCCCCGGCACCTTGTCCGAGCGCATGGCGTAGGCTCCGGTCAGCGCCGGCCCCAGCAGCTCCCGCATGCCATCCGGCACCCCTGCGTCCCCGGCGGGCGTCACCATCAGGCCGAGCAGGTTCGTCAGGAAGGTGCGCTCGGCAGGCAGCGGACCGCGGCAGCCGAGCTGGGTGTCGCAAGGGTTGATGGCGTGTTCGGACGTCATGCGGAGCGGGAACCAGCCGGCCTCGTGGCGGCGCTCCGCCGGAAGCGCCTCGCGGACCAGGGAGACCAGACCGGAAGAGGACGGGCCGATGTCGATCACCGCCGCGAGCGGCAGGCGCGCCTGCCCTCCCTGCAGGCAGAACGCGAGGCCGAGGGCGTTCATCAGCACCGACTTGCCCTGGCCGGGCAGGCCGTAGATCAGCTCGAAGCCGTAGTCGCCGCCCTCGTCGGCCGCCAGCGGCAGCGGCTTGCCGTCCGCCGAGCGGAACAGATGCGCGGCGCCCGCCCCGGTCGAGAGACGCGAGAGGGGCGCCGGGCGGCCGACCGGGAACAGGCGCAGGGCCTCGGCGAGGGGAGCCAGCGCCGGCTCGGCGGTGGCGCCGCAGCAGAAGCCGGGGACGGAAGCCGCAACGTTCTCCAGCGGATCGCCAGTCAGCGGCGTGAACACCGCCTCGCCCCAGCCCTCGGCCACCTGCTGCAGGCGGCCGAGGCGGGCGGCCAGCGCCGCCTCGCTCTCTTCCCCGGCACGAGTGTCCGCCCCGACCCAGGTGAGGAGGCCGAGCCGCAGCCGCACGATGGCATGGGCGTCGCCGCCCATGGCAGCGAGATCGCGCAGCGCGTTCCGCGCGAGCAGGCTGTCCGAAGACGAGAAGGCGAGGAAGGACGATGCGACACGCGAGACCGCCGCATCCAGGCGGTGCAGCCCGCCGCCCTCGATCAGGAGCGAGAAGCGACAGGGAAGTCCGGCCGCCGCCAGCCCCGCCATCAGCTCGGCGAAGGGGCGCGAGCGCCTCGGCCCGAGGCTCATGTCGAGGGCGCCGTAGAGGCGTTCGCCGATGCGGACGCCGCCGCCCGTCCGCTCGGGCTCGCGTACCAGGAGCTGGGGCGCGAGCGGCGGCGGGAAGGCGCCGGCCTCCGGCGGCTCGGTCAGGCGGGCCGGCGCGTCGTTGGCCGCGGTGACCGGGCGCCAGTCCGGCCCAGTGGACGCGGCGCCGTTCACTATCCGCCGCATGAGCCGGAGCGCGGCCTCTTCCGGCAGCCTGCGGCCCACGATCCCGGTTTCCGCGAGCACGGCCGAGAGCGCGTCGAGCAGCGCCTCGTGGCGCGCCCACAGCCCCTCCAGCGCGAGGTGGGGGCACTGCGCCTCGCCGGTCGCCGGCAGCCAGTCCCTGAGCTTCCTGCGAAGCCCCCTGCGGTCGCGCTCCAGGCGGTCGCGCGGCAGCACCGAAGGCCGCGTCCAGCAGGCCAGCACCAGGGTCTCCGTCGCGATCAGCGGCGTCAGCCGGCGCGCCCGCTCGGCCAGCAGGTCGTCGAGGTCGAGCCCGAGGCGTCCGGCCTGACGGCTCACAGCCTCTCCATGCCCGGCCGCAAGCGTGTGCGCTTCGTCGGGCGCGCGCTCGAACGTCACGTGGAG
>JAPPMY010000209.1 GCA_028818855.1 Rhodospirillales bacterium | reverse complement strand
GACCGTCAACAGCACCAGCAGCCGCGCGTCGATGACGTAGAAGCGCACCGGCCGCGTCGTGTCCCGCCAGGGAGCCTGCCGCCCATCCATCGTCCGTCCTTTCCATCAGTAGAAGTCCTGCGATTGCTTGCGGCGGCGGCCATCGGTCCGCGGCCCTGCCGACCCGGCCGCCGTGCGGCGCCGGTCGCCCTCTCCGATCCGTCCTTCGCGAAACGCCCGCTCTGCGCTCGCCGCGAGGTCGTTCCCTGTGTCCCGCAGGGCTTCGGCGATCAGCACCGACCAGCGCTCCTGCGGCGCGTCCAGAAGCCGCGCCTTCAGCCCCCCGTCGAAGCGCAGCCACTCGCGGATTGCGGTGCGCCCACCTGAAGGGGTGCGGCCAACCGCAGGGGTGCGCCCACCCGCAGGGGCGCGTCCACCCGAAGGGGTGTTGCCGCACTGCGGGTTGGGCAGCAGCACCTGCGTCACCGCCAGCGTCATCACGTCGATCAGAGCGGCGCCACGCTCCTGGCGCTCGGCGGCAGGGAACTCCGCAAGAAGGCGCCGGATCGCCGCGGCGACACCCACGGTGTGCGCCGTCGCGAACACCGCGATCCCGAAGTCCGCAGCGCGGACCACCGCCTCGACCGTCTCGCGGTCCCGCGCCTCGCCCACCACGACAGCCGCAGGCCGCCGCCTGAGGCTGGCCCGCAGGCCGTCGGCGAAGCTCGGGAAGTGGCGCGGAACTTCGGACGACGACATCAGCGCCCCGTCGCCGCCGATTCCGTCGAACACGAACTCGATCGGCGCCTCGTAGGACTGCACCCGGCCCGCGCCGCTCTCCAGCAGCCTTCTGGTGCCCGCCGCGAGCAGGGTCGACTTGCCCGACCCCGGCACACCGGTCACCAGGGTAAGGCCCCGGCACAGGTCCCAGGCCTCCGCCACCTCCGGCTCGATGCCGAGCTCCTCCAGCGAGGGCGGGGTGTCTGGGAGCACCCGCATGGTGATGTTGATGCCGAAGCGCTGGCCCGCAAGGACGGGCGAGAGGTTGCAGCGGAAGCGCCGGAACGCCCTCGGTCCGGAGGCTACGGCATAGGAGCAGTCGATGGCTTTGCCCGAGCGCAGGATGCCGTCTGCGGTGCCACCACCCGCAGGGGTGCTGACGCCCGAAGGGGTGCTCCCACACAATGGTGTGTTGTCGAAGATTCGCCCGCTGAGCCTTTCGATGACGCCACTGTCGAGGCGGGCGCCGGTGGCGCGGTGCAGCACCCCGTCGATCTCGACGAAGGCCGGGGCTCCGGTCTGGAAGGAGATGTCGGAGGCGCCGAGGTCGGCCGCCCACAGCAGGAAGCAGTCGAGGCCTGCGGCCGGGAAGGCGTGGTCGGCGTCCGGCCAGCGGGGAGTCATGGCAGATCTCCTTTCGAATGGGAGCCGCCACTCGGAGGAGTGTCCGGCAGCGGCTTCCAGTGGCGGGGACGGAGCTCGAAGCGCGTCGGCGGGCCGAGGCGGGCGAGGGTCTCGCCGATCCGTACCAGCCGCCCGTGGCCGCTCACGGCGATGCGCTCCGTCTCCAGCGAGGGCGCCGAGACCATCCCCGCCAGGTTGGCCCGGCGCCACTGCACCAGGCCCTCGAACACCCGGTTGAGGCGATCGAGATCGGCCGCGAAGATGTCGTCTGCGAGCGCGCTGCCGTGTTCCCAGCCCTCGCGCACCCAGCGCCGCCAGCGCGCGGCCTCGGCATCGCTGCGGGGGAACAGGATCGCCGGCGGGAGTTCGGTCTTGGGCCACTCGCGCACCAGGTAGTCCCGCCAGTGCGGCGCGACACTCACGATCCTCTCGGGCTCGACGATCCGCAGCACCCGGCGGGCCGTCGCGGCGCTGGTGCTGTCCCGGCCGAGCCGGAAGGCTCGGTCCGTTTGCGCCAGCACCGGGGGCATGACGGTGAAGCCGTCCTTCTCCACCATCAGGCTGCGGAAGCGGTAGATGGCGGAGAGTTTCCGGGCATGCCGCTCCAGCATCGCGGCGATCTCCCAGCCCCGCCGTGCGAGCCCGGCGCGCGAGCCGAAGGCCAGCGCAGCCGCCCGCATCGCCGAGCCGCGCATCTCTGCGGAGAGCCGGCCGTCGCCGGCTGCCGCCTCGTCCGGCGGCTCCGCCTCAAGCAGCGTCTCCAGTGTGGGCGGCGGCGCTTCCTCCGCACCGTAGGCGATGTCGGCGCCGAGGCAGAGGAGGGCCAGCAGCAACAGGGCGATACCCTGGTACAGCGCGATATCCCGGTACAGGCAGATGCGGGTCATGCGCCCTCCTTCCCCGGCGCCGTACCAGGGTGTTCCCCTGTACCAGGGCGTTCCCCTGACCAGTCGAGACGGACCGTGCTGTCGTTTGCGTTCACGACGAGGGTTGCGGCGCTGCCAGCCTGGAGGCCGATATCCCTCAGGACCTCGATGAGAGGGGTCTCTTCGGCCGTGACGGCGGCCATGACCGGCCGCACCGGCGGCGCGCCGGCCACGACGAAGCGGTAGCCAGCGTAGCGGGAGAGGGTCTCTGCCAGGGCCTCCAGCGGACCGATCCAGTCGAGCGTTACCGGGCGCCGGAGCTCGGGAGGAACCTCGGCCGGCACGGGAGAACTCCCCGGCAGAGAAGAACTTCCTCGTCTCTCGGCATTGGCTGGCGTGGCCTGCGCGGCCTCGATCCGGGCCAGAGCGCTCAGCGCCGCTTCCGCCCGCACCGCCGCATCCGCCAGGCGCGCTTCGGCAGGATCGCGATGCGCAGCCGGCGGCACCTGCTGCGATCCCGAGCGAGGCGGCTCCGGCAGGATCGGCACACACCCGGCGGCGAACAGCACGGCGCAACAGGCCGCGAGCAGAAGGACGCTGCGTCGAAGGTTCATCGCGCCGCTCCCCTCATCGGAGAGCCCCCGCGGGCTCGATCACCAGATGCCGGTTGGGCTCGTGGGCGAGGGCCACCAGGGAGCGGCGCGTGGCGGGCGCGGCAAGCAGCCGGTCGACGGCGTCCAGAAACCCTCCCTCGAAGGAGGCGCCGGCGCGCACGGCGTAGCGGCGCCCGATGTTCCACACCACCGACCAGCCCGCCCGCGCGCCCCAGTCCTCGAGAACGTCCAGCAGGGTTTCGTGACGCGCCGGGTCCACGATCCACAGGGGAACGCCCTGGTGCAGGGGAACGCCCTGGTGCAGGGGAACGCCCTGACTTGCCGCCAATGCACCGTCATCGCCGGCCCGCGCTGACGCGTCGAGCGGCTCTCCGGCCGCCACGTCCGGCGCGCGCTGCTCGACGTCACGGTAGCGGTAGAAGACGATGGCGCCGCCGGCCCGCAGGGGAGCTCCCCGGTACGTCCAGTCGTAGCCGCTGCGTGCCGCCACGAGGTTCAGCAGTCCCGGAAGCCGGCCCTCGAACGAGAGACGCATGCCGGGCGGTTCCGGGAGGCGCACCGCGCCTCCTGCGATCCGCGCCGGCCTCTCTTCGACCTCGACGGGAACGCCGGCCGCTGCGGCGATGCGCTCCGTCACCGCTGCGAAGGGGAGCGGCGCGGGCTCGTCGACGGCGACCTCAGATGCTGCCAGCGAGGACGGCAAGGGCGTCCGCACGGGGGCCAGCTCGGTGGCGGCAAGCATGCCGGCCTGGCCCGCCGCCGACGGGTCCGGGCGGGGCGGGGCCGCCCACGGCACGGCGGTGTCTCCAACCGAAGGAGCGTCTTCGACAGCCCCGGGTTTCGGCTGAGGCAGCGGCACAACGGTGCCTTCCGCCGCGAGCGCGCCCCCGGCGTTCAGGAAAACGAACACCGCCATGGCGCCTGCGGCCATGCCGGGGCCGAGCGGACAGTAGCCCCTGAGGAAGGAGCGGCCCCGGCGGCGCTGGAGCCAGGCGCGGTACAGCAGGGACAGGGATGCGCCCGCCAGCAGCGACCAGCCCAGCCCGAGAGGACCGAGCACAAAGCCGAGCCCGCCCAGCAGCATGGCATCGCCCGGGAACAGCGGCCAGCGCCGGCGGCGCAGGTGCGCCATTGCGATCGGCACGGCGACCACGCCGAGGCCCAGCGCGACTCCAAGGCCAGCGCCCCAGAGCGAGCCCGTCTCCGCCGATGCGAACAGGCGCCACAGCAGCCCGGCTGCCACCAGAGCCGCGACCAGGCGCGTGTCCACGATCGCGCGCCGGGCGTCCATGACGCCGAGCGCCGCCATCGCGGCCAGAACAAGGGCAACGAGAAGAAGGTCAATCGCGGTCATGGCCGTCCTCCTTGCCACCACCCGAAGGCGTGTCTCCGCCCGAAGGCGTGTCTCCGCCCGAAGGGGTGTCTGGGGCGCCGAAGGTCGTCGGCAGCAGCGGGCACCAGGCGCCGATGGCGGGGTCTTCACAGAGCGCAGCGGAGAGGGCGTGCGGGGACGTGCCCAGCATCGTGCTCTCCAGCCGGAGGGCGAGGAGCACCGCCTGCGCGTCCCTGAGCGCCGTCAGCGTCGCGATCTCCTCGCGGAGCGCTTCCATGGCCGCGAGCGCCTGCTTCTGCAGCAGCGCGAACGATGCGCGGTCGACTTCCTTGGCAGGCTGTTGGGCGATGTCGGCGGCCGCATCGGCCTGCGCCGACAAGTGCTTGCCGTGTGACAAGCCGGGTGCCGCCTGCGCCGCGTCGATGCCGGCCCAGGAGCAAAGGGCCAGGGCCGATACCAGCGCAAGCCGGAGAGTGAACCGTCGCATCTTCGGCACTCCCAGTCTCAGCATCCCGTGCACCGCCCGACTGTGAGGCGGCTGAAGCCGGCCTCCGCGGCGTCCGCGCGCCCCGTCGCCCGAACGGCCCGGGCCGTTGCGCCTGCGGCCGAGACCGACGTCGCCGTCACGGACCGCGCCGTCACGCTGC
>JAPPMY010000081.1 GCA_028818855.1 Rhodospirillales bacterium | reverse complement strand
CCTCGCCCGCCGGCGTCGGCGTGATCGCCGTGACCAGGATCAGCTTGCCGTCGGGGCGATCCTCCAGCGCGCCGATGTGATCGAGGGTGATCTTCGCCTTATCGTGGCCGTAGGGGACCAGATGCTCGGCCGCGATGCCGAGCCGGTCCTCGGCGAGATCGAGGATCGGGCGCTTCGTGGCCGCGCGCGCGATGTCGATGTCGCTCTTGGGATCGGTGTGCTGTGAGCCTGTGGGTTGGGCCATTGTCCACTCCCCTCCGCGTCTGCTCCGGCGGCCTGCCCCGCCGTCACGCCCGGCCCGGCGAGGGGGTGCGACGCTGAGCTAGTGCAGCCTGGCCCAGACTCGCCGATAGATGACGAACAGGACCGCCGTGAGGACGAAAACGAAGATCAGCACCTTGAGGCCGGTCTGCTTGCGCTCCTCAAGCTCCGGCTCGGCCGTCCAGGCGAGGAAGGCGGTCACGTCGCGGGCGTGCTGCTCCAGCGTCATGGGCGTGCCGTCCACGTACTCGACGGCCTCGTCGTAGAGCGGCTCCACCATGGCGATCTGCTGGCCGGGGAAGAAGTGATTGAAGTTCATGCCGTCGGCAAGCTCCATCCCTTCCGGCGCCTCTTCCTCGTAGCCGGTCATCAGCGCGTAGATGTAATCCGCGCCGCCCTCGCGCGCTTTGATGATCAGCGAGAGATCGGGCGGCAGCGCGCCGCCGTTGGCGGCCCGCGCCTCGTTGTCGTTGGCGAACGGCGAGGGCCAGTAGTCGGAGAGCCGCGCGGGGCGGTCGAACATCTCGCCCTCGTCGTCGGGCCCGTCCTCGACCTCGTATTCCGCGGCGATCGCCTTCGCCTCCTCCTCGGTGAAGCCGATCTCCACCAGGTTGCGGAAGGCGATGTACTGGAGCGAATGGCAGGCGGAGCAGACCTCCTGGAAGACCTGGAAGCCGCGCTGCAGCTCGCCCCGGTCGAAGGTGCCGAAGACGCCCTCGTGCTGCCAGTCCTGATCCGGGACGTCCGCCGTCTCGCCGGCCGCCTGGGCGGCGGGTGCGCCGAAGAGCGCGAGCGCGCCGACGACCAGCCCGGTGAGCAGAGCACGCCGCATCAGGCCTTCTCCCCGGCCGCAGCCGCCTCGGGCGCCGCGTCCGCCGGCGCGGCCGCGCCCTCGCCGCCGCCTTTCAGTACCGCCTGATGGATGCTCTCCGGCAGCTTCGTGGGCCGCTCGAACTTGCCGATGAGCGGCAGGACGATGAGGAAGTGCGCAAAGTAGTAGCCGGTGGTGACCTGGCCGATCCAGATGAAGTTGCCCTCGGGCGTGTTGGCGCCGACCCAGCCGAGCGCGATGCAGTCCACCACGAAGACCCAGAACGCCCACTTGTAGATCGGGCGGAAGCGCGCGCTCCGCACCCGGGACGAATCGAGCCAGGGCAGGATGAAGAGGATGAAGATCGAGGCGACCATCGCCACGACGCCGCCGAGCTTGTCGGGGATCGCGCGCAGGATCGCGTAGAACGGCAGGAAGTACCATTCCGGCACGATGTGCGCCGGCGTCTGCAGCGGGTTCGCCTTCTCGTAGTTGATCACCTCGCCCAGCATGTTCGGCATGTAGAAGGTGAAGATGAGAAGGATGAACATCATCACCCCGATCCCGAACGAGTCTTTCGCCGTGTAGTACGGGTGGAACGGGATGGTGTCCTTCTCGCTCTTGATGTCGATGCCGAGCGGGTTGTTCGACTTGCGGTGGTGCAGCGCCCAGAGGTGGATGAAGACCACGCCGAAGAGCACGAAGGGCAGCAGGTAGTGCAGCGCGTAGAAGCGGACGAGCGTTGGGTGATCGACCGAGAAGCCGCCCCACAGCCAGGTGACGACCGTCTCGCCGATCCACGGGATCGCCGAGGTCATGTTGGTGATCACCGTCGCCGCCCAGAAGCTCATCTGCCCCCACGGCAGCACGTAGCCCATGAAGGCGCTCGCCATCATGAGCAGCAGGATGATGACGCCCATCCACCACAGGATCTCGCGCGGCGACTTGTAGGAGCCGTAGTAGAGGCCGCGGAAGAGGTGGATGTAGACCACGGCGAAGAACATCGAGGCGCCGTTGGCGTGGAGGTAGCGCATGAGCCAGCCCCACTCCACGTCGCGCATGATGTGCTCGACCGAATCGAAAGCGTGATCGGCGTGCGGCGTGTAGTGCATCGCCAGCACCACGCCGGTGATGATCTGCACCACCAGCATGATCCCGGCGAGGGAGCCGAAGTTCCACCAGTAGTTCAGGTTGCGCGGCGCCGGATAGTCGACGAGGTGCTTGTTGGTCCAGCTGAAGACCGGCAGCCGGTACTCGATCCACTGGGCGACGCGGTTCTGCGGTACGGGTGTCGTCATCCGGCGCGGTCCCCTACCCGATCCGAACCAGCGTGTCGTCGAGGAACTCGTAAGCTGGCACCGGCAGGTTGGCCGGCGCCGGCCCCTTGCGGATGCGGCCGGAGGTGTCGTAGTGCGAGCCGTGGCAGGGGCAGAACCAGCCGCCGAACTCGCCCCTGGGATCACCGATCTTGGAGCCGAGCGGCACGCAGCCGAGGTGGGTGCACACCCCCTCCACGATCAGCCATTGCGCCTGCGGCGCGCGCTCCGAATCAGGCTGCGGGTCGGAGAGGTCGCCGAGCGGGGTTTCCTGCGCCGCGGCGATCTCCTCAGCCGTGCGGTGGCGCACGAAGACGGGCCGGCCCCGCCACTTGACGACGATGGTCTGGCCTTCCTCGATGGCGGACAGATCGATCTCGGTGGACGCCAGCGCCAGCACGTCGGCCGACGGGTTCATGGTCTCGATCAGCGGCCAGGCGATGCCCACCACCGCCATCCCGCCCATGGCACCCGCGGCCAGCACCAGGAAGTCGCGTCGCGTGCCCGCGTGCTCGGACGAGCTATCTGTGGGCGGCGCGGCGTCTGCCATGTTCGAACCCCCTTCGAACTGCCTGACGGGATTGCCGGTGAGAACCGAAAATCAAGCGATAGTCACGACACGCTCGCGGCGGCCGGCCGCGAGCGGCGACTTGGTTAGCACGGGCGAATGCCGAGGGCAAGACGGTAAGAGCATGGCGCCGGCGGCCGGCGCCATACCCTCAGGAAACGGCCGCACGAGCCGCCTCTGTCGCCTCCCGATCCACCGCCAGCGTGTCCGCCTCGCGGTCGCCGTTGAGCACGACTCCGTAGATTTCGCGGGCACGGTCGCGGGTCTCCCAGCCGCGGGCGACGTCCATGCGCACCCGCTCGGGATCGCGCTCCATGGGGTCGCCGTACCCGCCGCCGCCGGCGTCGAAGCCCCGGATCAGCTCGCCAGGCAGGAGGTCGAGCTGCACGACGTTGGGCAGCTTCGTCTCGTCGCCGTTGGCGCCGACCTTGAACTGCACGGCCGGCGTGCCGTCGTGGCCGCCCTGGGCGCCCCGCGCCGGGTTGATCTGGCAGTCCGACGGGATCACCACCGTCATCGGGTCCTCGCGCGGCCCGTAGACCACCTCGCAGGCAGGCCCGCCGCGGTGGCGCCCGGCGCCGCCGGTGCCGGGCATGAGGCGGACGGTCCTGAACAGCATCGGGTGCTTCACTTCGGCAAGCTCGATGCTGTCCCGGTACATGAGGCCGGAGACCACCGGCAGCACGTAGGTGACCCAGCCGTCCGCCTTGGGCCCCGCCGGACCGCCGTTCACCACCATCATGAGCTGGTTGATGTAGGGATCGCCGCCGCGCCGGAAATCCGCGCCGCTCAGCACCGCGGTGGCGGCGCACATGGCGCTGCCGCCCTCCGCCAGGCCGAAGCCGTCGCCGAGCTTCGCCATCGCCGAGTGGGTGATGTTGACCAGGCGGTCCGCGACGTTGGTGGTGGCCATCGAGGTCGAATGGGGAAAGGACGGGCGGCCGACAACGCAGCCGTCCCGCAGCAACACGTCCACGCGACGGAACGAGCCGCCGTTGTGCGGAATCTCAGGCCCCAGGCAGTTGAAGAGGCCGGCCACCACGTTGTTGATGGCACAGGCCTCCGATTCGTTGAGACCGCAGTCGACACAGTCGATGTTGTCGCGCAGGTCGATGGTGATGCGGCCCTCGCCGGGGTCGATGCGGACCTCGACCTTGATGGGGATGCCGTCGGGCAGGAAGGGCTCGAAGGGATCGTGCGCGCCTTCGGCTGCGACCTCGGCTTCGGGCAAGGCCTGGATCGCCTGCACCATGCGGCGCTCTGAATAGTCGAACCACTCGCGGATGAAGGTCTTGATGGTCTCCGTGCCGTACTTGTCGCAGAGCTCCTTCAGGCGCCGCTCGGCGATGCGGGCTGCGCCCAGCTCGGCCAGAAAGTCGCCGTACCACTGCTCCGGCACCCGGATCCTGCGCCGGCACATGCGGATCACGTCGTCCACCATCTCATAGCCGCGCTGCACGCGGACGCAGGGGAAGATCAGCGAGCCTTCCTCGTACACGTCCTTCGCGGCGGCGTGATAAGTGGTGGGGATGCTGTTGCCGATGTCCGCCTGATGCCCCTTTGCGCAGGCGGTGAAGAGGTGCTCGCCGTCGATGAAGACCGGCACCAGCACCGCGTGATCGGCCGGATGCGTGTTGCCGAGGTAGGGATCGTTGTGGAGGAAGGCGTCGCCTTCGGCGAGGTCGTCGTGCAGGTCGGTCATGGCCCGCGTCTGCAGGTGCGAGCCGAAGATGTGGACCGGCAAGCCCTCCGCGGTCGCCAGGAGCTGGTTGTCGGCGGTGCAGATCGCGCACGAGAAATCGCGCGCCACGGCGATAACGGCCGAGCGCGCCGCCTTCAGCAGTGTGTTCGACATCTCGCGCACGATGCCGTCGAGCCGGTTGGAGAGCACCGAGAGAA
>JAPPMY010000089.1 GCA_028818855.1 Rhodospirillales bacterium | reverse complement strand
ACAACATCAAGTTCGACATCAATCCGCCCTATGACGAAGGGGCGCCGTCGATGGTGGTCATCCAGTGGTACTCGGATGGCTCGACCAAGGTGGTCTACCCGCCGAAGTACGCCAACGGCGAGTTCGAGGTGCCGGACTGGCTGAAGTAGGCAGGTCATTCATCGGGCGCGGTCTTGCAGGCCGCGCCCGATTTCCTTTGTCCGCAGCCGATCGGAGCACGCGGTAGTGGTTCCGCTCCGGGCGGCACGCGGGCGCCGGCGCGGCGGCGGGTGAGCGAGGCCGGATGGCCCTCCAGATCCTGATTCAGGGATTTGTGCTCAGCGGGCTCTATGCGCTGATCGCCGTCGGCTTCACCATGATCTTCAGCGTGGGCCGGGTGCTGAACCTGGCCTACGGCGTCTACATCATGCTCGGCGGCTATATCTACTACGCGGCCCTGCAGGATGCGGGGCTGCCGGTCTTCGCGAGCTTCATCCTGGCGATAATGGCGGGCGTGACCTTCGGCCTGCTCACCTACCTGCTACTGGTGCGCCGGCTTGAGGACAACCCGATCGCGGTCGAGATCTCGACGCTGATCCTCGCCGTCGTCATGCAGGCGCTGGTCGTGGTGATCTTCGGCGCCGCGCCCAAGACCATGTGGCCGGTGATCCGCGGCGTGCTCCGCTTCGAGGGCATCTCGGTCACCATGAACATCCTGCTGGCGACGGGCGTGAGCTGGGTCGTGCTCGGCAGCCTCATGGCCTTCGTCCGCTACACCCATCTCGGGCGCGCCATCCGCGCGGTCTCCATGGACCGCAAGGGCGCGGTGATCTCGGGCATCGAGCCGAGCTTCATCAGCATGGTGACCTGGGCGCTCTCCGGCGCCTTCGGCGCCATCGCGGGCGTCTTCTTCGCCACCTTCACCCAGCTCGACTCCCACATGTGGGTGTTCCCGCTCATCATCTCTGTCGCCGTGGTCATCGTGGGCGGCATCGGCAGCATCGTGGGCAGCCTGATCGCGGCCCACATCATCGGCTTCGTGGAGACGATCACGACCACGATCATCGCGGCCGAGCTGCGCGGCGTCTCCACCATGCTGCTCATCATCCTGGTCCTGCTGATCCGGCCCAAGGGCCTGTTCGGCAGGGCGGAGCTCTGAGCCGTGGCCATCGACCGCGAGACGCTGCGCTATCTGGGCTGGTGGCTCGCCTTCGGCGTGCTCATGTGCCTGCTGCCTTTCGTGGTCGGCACCGGCACGCTGCGCATCCTGATCTTCGCCCACTTCCTGGCGATGTTCGCCATGAGCTGGGACTTTCTGTCCGGCCGCACCGGCTACATCAGCTTCGGCCACCCCTTCCTCATCGGCATCGCGGGCTACACGACGGCGATCCTGAGCTTCCGCTTCGGCGTGCCGATCTACTTCAGCATTCCGGCGGCGGTGGTGGCCACGCTGGTGGGCGGCACGCTCTTCTTCCTGCCGGCGCTGCGCATCCGTGGCACCTATTTCGCGCTGGTGACCCTCGCCTTCATGGAGATCCTCTACCAGCTCACGAAGGTGGTCGCGCCCAAGATCACCGGCGGCACGCGGGGCATTTCGGGTCTCGAGAGCATCGTCACCGGCGCGGTCAACAACTACTACCTGAGCTTCGGCATCATGTTCGTGATCGGCGTGGTGCTCTGGCTGCTTATCCGCACGCGTCTGGGCGTGGCGCTGAGCGCGATCCGCATGAACGAGGAGGCGGTGCGCAGCACCGGGCACAGCACCACCAAGCTCAAGCTCTTCGCCTTCAGCGTGAGCGCGGCGGTCTCCGGCATCGGCGGCGCCTTCTACGTCCACTACATCGGCTCGATCGCGCCGCGCGGCATGTTCGAGATCAACTTCCTCTTCACCATCCTGGTGGCGGCGCTGCTGGGCGGGGCGGAGACCATCATCGGCCCGATCATGGGCGCCTACTTCCTGACCGTCCTGCTGGAGTACCTCAGGCCGGTGATGCCGGGCATGGAGCGCTATCTCCTCTACGGCGGGATCGCGCTGGTGCTCTACGTCGTCAGGCCCGAGGGCATCTACAGCATCATCGCCGACGCGGGCCGCAAGGTGCAGGAGTGGCGGCGGTGAACGCGCCTGCTCTGCTGGAGGCACGCGACCTCCACATGACCTTCGGCGGCATTCGCGCCGTGCAGGGGATCACCTTCCAGGTGGCGGAGGGCGAGACGCTCGGCCTGATCGGCCCGAACGGTGCGGGCAAGACCACCGTCTTCAACATGATCATGGCGGAGCTCAAGCCCACCAGCGGCGAAATCTGGTTCGGGGGCGAGAACATCACGCGCGTGCCCACGCACGAGCGGGTCAAGCGTGGCATCGCGCGCACCTATCAGGTGCCCCAGCCCTTCGGTGAGATGTCGGTGGGGTCCAACATCCGTGTCGGCATGGCGCCCGACGACATCTGGAAGCTCATCGCCGTGGGAGCGGACCCGGCAGCCGAGGCGGAGATCGGCCGCAGCGTCGGCTTCTCCGACGAGCAGATCGACATGCTGCCGAGCGAGCTCGCCATGGGCGACCTGCGCCGGCTGGAGATGGCGCGCAACGTCGCCGTCTCGCCCAGGCTGCTGCTGCTGGACGAGGTTTTCGCCGGCCTCACGCTGAGAGAGATCGGCCAGATCTCCGAGTTGCTGGTCGAGAAGAAGCGCAAGGACGGGCTCACCTACATCATCGTGAGCCACGACCTGCGCGCGCTCGCGCCGCTGGTCGACCGGGTCATCGTGATGTCCTTCGGCGCGCTGATCGCCGAAGGGACGTTCGACGAGGTGGTGAAGGACGAGGCGGTGCGCGATGCCTATCTCGGGCAATAGGGGCGGGGAGGAGGGCGCGCCGTGGCGTTGCTGAGCATCGACGGCCTCGACGTCTTCTACGGCCGCGCCCAGGCGCTGCACGGCGTCTCGCTGGAGGTGGAAGCCGGCCGGATCGTCGCCGTGGTCGGCCCCAACGGCGCCGGCAAGTCGACCCTCCTCGACTCCGTCATCGGGTTGACGCGCCGGCGCGGGCGGATCGAGTTCGAAGGCCGCGACATCAGCCGCATGGCGCCGGCGCGGATCGTCCGGCTCGGCATCGGCTACGCGCCGGAGCGCGGCAACCTCTTCCCCTTCATGGGCGTGAAGGAGAATCTACTGGTCGGCGCCTACCGCAAGCGGGACGCGATCGACGCCAACCTGCGGGCCGTGTTCGACCTCTTTCCGCGCCTGGAGGAACGGCAGAACCAGGAGACCGCGACCCAGTCCGGCGGCGAGCGCCAGATGGCCTCGCTCGGCCGGGCGCTCATGTCGAGCCCGAAGCTCCTGATGGTGGACGAGCCCACCCTCGGCCTCGCGCCGCGCGTCTGCCTGGAGATCGCCGCCGTCCTCAGGGACCTCAACGAGCGGCTCGGCCTCACCATCATGATTACCGAGCAGAATGCGAACTTCGCCATGAGCCTCGCGCAGGAGGTCTACCTGCTGGAGACCGGCCGGATCGGCGACAGGCGGACGCCCGAGGAGCTTCGCGAATCCGCCGACATCGCGGCGGCCTACTTCGGCGACTGAGACCGCGGCAAGCGCTGGAGCAACATCTGACCGGACGCGGTCATACCCGGCTCCGCACGCTCTTCATTTTGTACGCTGTGCGGCCCGGCACCCCCCACCTCACCCCGGCCCTCTCCTCCCCGCCGGGGAGGAGAGGGAGAAAAGGCTGGCGCCGCCTCGTCCCCCCTCCTCCTGGGAGGAGGGGGACAGGGGGAGGTGGGAGTCCTTCGGGTTGTCGCGATCCCGTCAGGTCGAAAAGCGCTCTAACCGGCTCGACAGGCGGTTTATTTCCCTTCGGATTTCTTCCGCTGCGCGATCAGCTTCTCCTCTGGCGTCCTGCCCCGGCCGACATGGAACCTGTCGACGAAGAGCGGCCTCTTCGATCCCTCCCGATACCAGCTCATCAGCATGGGGATGCCGGCCTTCCTGAAGAGGCCGATCTGCGGGCAGCGGCGATCGGTTTCCCTGGCCAGCGCCCTCACCCGATCCGTCTTTTCCCGCGTCTTCACGTGAAGGTCGAAATTGATCTGCTCGTATTGCGGCTGCAGATGAAGATCGAAAAAGAAGCCTCTGATATCGATGAGAGAACGGATGTCCGTCCGCAGCCCCTGGTACCTGAACCCCTGGTCGCGGGCGACCACGGTGATGGTGATGGACGTGCACGATGCCAGGGCGCTGAGCTGGGCGTGGACCGGAGTCCAGCCCCGCGACTTCCCCTGCAGCTCGGGCGGATCGCCGATATCGAATCCCTCGGGCTCGTCGAACATGATGGAGGGCTGCCCGTCGAAGTAGCCTTCGACGCGCATCTGCTCGAACGATTGCGTGCTCACGTCCGAGATGCCGATGTAATCCGGATAGCGCGCTTCCTTTTCCATGCGTTTCTTCCCTGCTTCCGTTCGCGAGTTGCCTTCAGGCTAGCGGCGGCCGAACAGGCGCTCGATATCGGCGAGCTTGAGTTCGACGTACGTGGGCCGGCCGTGGTTGCACTGGCCTGCGTGGGGCGTCGCCTCCATCTGGCGCAGCAGCGCGTTCATCTCGTCGGCGTTGAGCCTGCGGCCCGCGCGGACGCTGCCGTGGCAGGCCAGGGTGCTGCAGACGTCCGCGAGCCGCTGGCGGAGCGTGGAGGACTCGTCCCACTCGGCCAGCTCGTCGGCGAGGTCGCGCACCAGCCCCTGCGTGTCGCCGTCGCCGATGAGCGCCGGAACCTCGCGGATCACCACGGCGCCCGCGCCGAAGCGCTCCAGCACCAGGCCGAGGTCCGCCAGCTCGCCGGCCCGGGCCTCCAGCCTCTCCACCGCCGCGTCGTCCAGCTCGACCACTTCCGGGATCAGCAGGATCTGGCGCTGGATGCCGCTATCGTCGAGCGCCGCCTTCATGCGCTCGTAGACGATGCGCTCGTGGGCGGCGTGCTGGTCGACGATCA
>JAPPMY010000057.1:25634-48664 GCA_028818855.1 Rhodospirillales bacterium | reverse complement strand
GCGCAACGCGGATGTAATTCTGGCTGAGCGTCTCGATCATGGTGGCGCGCGTGATTCGCGAGATGAGCGCCGCAGAGGGAAGCGAGGCGGCCACGGCAGGGAGCACGAGGTGTGTGACGACGTCGACCACGCCGCCACCGCCGACGATCTTCGTCATGCCCGTGGCCGGCAGCCACCGCCAGGTCAGGGCGAAGAGGAAAACCAGGACCAGCCCGCCCCAGTAGAGCGGAATGCTGCCGAGAATGAGCATCAGCGCCGTGACGCTCCGGTCGAAGACCGTTCCCGCCTTGGCCGCAGCGAATACGCCGGACGCGAAACCGAGCACGTAGGCGAGCAACGCGGCCGAACCCGCGAGCAACGCCGTGTTCACAAACTTCGGAAAGATGATGTCGGATACCGGTCTCTTGTGCACCCAGGACGTGCCGAAGTCGCCCTGGACTACGGCTGCCAGCCACTTTGCGTACTGAACCGGCAACGGGCGGTCGAGGCCCATCTGGTCCCGCAGCACCTCCTTGGCGTTTTCCGAGGCCATCGGGCCCAGCAGCGTCGAGGTGACATCGCCCGGCGCGAGCTGGACCAGCATGAAAATGATGACGGAGACCCCGAACAGGACCGGGACGATGAGGAAGATTCGGCCGACGATGAAGCGCAGCATTGGCCTACGGGCTGCAACCGGATCGAAGCTTCGGCACCGCCACCATCGCGGACGAAGCGCAACGCGACGTCATGGCGGAGTCGTCGCGGCGTGCAGCCATCGAGCCGGAGGCCGGCAAGAGAACCGAAGCCCCCTCGTCAACGCAACGAGGGGGCTTCATGGCAACGGGCCAAGCGCTGACGCGCGTCGGGCTGCAACCCTGACCTACTCGGTGAACTCGACCCTCGAGAAATCCCACCAGTTGGACGGCGCGTTGGTGAACCCCGTCACCGACGGATGCAGCGCGATGGGATTGAAGTAATGGTAGATCGGCGCGTTGGGCGGATCGTTGAGCATGATCCACGAATCGGCCTGCTGATAGAGCTTGGCGCGCTCACCCTCGTCGGCGGTCTCCAGCGCCTGCTGGAAGATCTTGTCCATGTCTTCGTTGCAGTACCAGCCGATGTTGTTGCCGTGCGGCGGCACCCGGTCGCAGCGATAGTTGAACGCGGTCCAGCGCGGCACCTGCTCGCCCCAAAGGATCTCGTTGATGTGGAGCTCGTCGGGCATGCCCGCGACCCATTTGTCGAGGTATGCGAGCCATTCCATCTTGTTGAGCGTGAGGTTGATCCCGACCTTCTTCAGGTCGCGCTGGATCCACTTCTCCATGAGCTCGCCGGTGCCGTAGATCATGACGTCGAAGTCGAGATCCAGGCCGTCGGCATAGCCGGCCTCCGCCAGCAACTCCCGCGCCTTGTCGGGATCGTAGGTATAGCTCACGAAGTCCGGATCGTAGGCATAAGTGCCGGCGTTCAGCATGCCGTAGGCGGGCTTGCCGTAGCCGCGCAGGATCCGCTCCGCCATCTCCTTCCTGTTGATGGCATAGTTGATGGCCTTGCGGATACGCACGTCCTGCATCACCGAGTTCCGCATGTTGAAGGAGAGGTACCAGAACGTCGGCGGATTCTCGTTCTTGGTCACCACGAAGCCTTCTTCGACGATGCTCTCGATTTCATCCCAGGGCGGGTCCTGAATGGCATGCACCTCGCCGGCGAGCAGCGCATTCACGCGGGTGGCGGGGTCTTCCAGAATGCGGAAGATCAGACGATCCACCTTGGCATTCTCGCCCCAGTAGTCGTCGTTGCGCTCGAGCGTCGTCGTCACGGTCGGGTCGTGCTCGACGTACTTGAAGGGACCCGTGCCGATGGGGTTGAGAGGGATACCCTCATTGCCGTGCGTCTCGATCGCCGTCGGGCTGATGATGTACATCTGCGGGCAATCTTCCATGCCCGTGCGCAGAAACTCGTAGTTGGGCCCGTTGAGGGTGATCTTGACGGTGAAATCGTCGATGACGTCGACCGACTTGATGTCGCCCACGAAGCGGATGAAGTCCATGTAAGCGTGGGCGGTCTCGTAGAAGTGGGGCGCGTCCTTGTTGAGGAAGCGGTCGAAGTTGTACTTGACGGCGTCGGCATTGAAGTCGGTGCCGTCGTGGAACTTCACGCCCTTGCGCAAGTGGAACGTGTACTCGGTGCCGTCGTCGGAGATCTCCCACGTCTCGGCGAGCTGCCCCTTGAGCTTGGTCGGCCAGTCGGCGCTGTGCAGGTCGATCTCCACCAGACTTTCGTAAATCTGGTAGTTCACCATCTTGGCCATCCAGCCGCAGGTCACGTGCGGATCGAGAATGCTGTGATCGGCCGGCATCCCGTAAATAAAGGTGCTCTCCGCCCGGGCATCGTCCGCGGCGAGAACGGCGCCCGCGAAGCCGGCGGCGGCGGCGGTCGCAATGATGGGTCGCAACAACGATCGAATCATGGAAGCCTCCCTTTCTTCATGATCGAATTGTGGTGTGTCGCTGGCGTGCCTTGCCTCCCGTGCCGCTGCGTGCGCGAGTCTTCGTGCGCTACAGCGGAGGCCGGTGCTGCCGCCACGGGCGCACCTGCTCGAGCGCTGCGCCGATGCGGAGCACCGTCAGGTCGTCGAAGCGGCGGCCCACGATCTGCAGGCCCGTCGGCAGACCCTGCGACGAGAACCCGGAGGGAACCGAGAGCGCCGGCAGCTTCAGCGCATTGAACTGCATGGTCATGTCCATGCCGAGGTGCCGGCCGTTCGCGTCGTCGGTCATGGAGCCGAGTTCGTCGAAGTCGACCGTCGGCGCCGGGATCGATTCGGTCGGGCAGAGCAGCGCGTCGCAACGGTCGAGGATGGGACGCAGCCTGTTCCAGGCCTCGGTGTAGACCGTCTCCGTCTTCATGAGGTCCACCGCGGTCATCGTCCGGGCCTCCTCGATCGCGGTGACGACGGAGGGGTGCATCCTGTCCCGCCAACGCTCGAGATGCTGGCCGAAATGCGTAGCGCCGAACACGCCCCAGTAGGCCCACCACGCGTCGTTGAATTCCCTGGACCAGCCAAGCTCGACGTGCTCGATCTCGGCGCCCGCCTGCGCCAGGGCCTCGGCCGCCGCGCGGGTGTTCGCCTCCACGTCCGCGTCGATCTTGTAGTAGCCGAGGTCGATGGAGAGGGCGAGGCGCATGCCGCGAACGTCCGACGACGGCGGCACGTCGACCGAGAGCGCCGGCGCGAGCGAGTTCAGATCGCGCTCGTCCGGTCCCTGGCAGAGGTCCAGGAACAGCGCGGCATCGGCCACGGTCCGCGCGAGGGGGCCGTGGCAGCACATGTAGTCGTACTGCGTGGGCAGGAACTCGAACGGGATGCGGCCGGAGCTCGGCTTCAGTCCCACGCACCCGCTGTGCGCGGCCGGAATGCGCACCGAGCCGCCGGCGTCCGACCCTTCGGCGAGCGGCACGCACCCGGCGACCACGGCAGCGGCCGAGCCGCCCGACGATCCGCCCGGTGTGTGCTCGGGGTTCCACGGATTGCGGGTGATGCCCCAGAGCGGGCTGTCCGTGAGGCTGGAGAAGGCGAACTCGGGCGTGGTCGTCTTGCCCACCATGATGCCGCCCGCGCCGCACAGGCGCTGCACCACCAGCGCGTCGTCGTCGGGCACCCAGTCCTTGTAGGCGTAGGAGCCGAAGGTCGTCGTCTTGCCCTTGGTGGGCGTGAGGTCCTTGATGGCGATGGGGACCCCGTGCAGCGGGCCCACCTCGTCGCCTGCGGCGATTGCCCGTTCCGCCTCGCGCGCCTGCTCGATGGCCTCGTCGGGGTAGGTGAAGCAGAAGCAGTTGAGCGCGGGGTTGACCTCCTCGATGCGCTCCAGCGCGTTCGTTACCAGGGCGACGGGCGAGAGCGAGCCGTCGCGGATGAGAGCGGCCGCCTCCGTCGCCGAAAGGTAGGAGAGTTCAGGGTCGCTCATGGCTCATGACCGGCACCCGGTCACGGTATCATGGGCGGCAGGGCGAGAGTAGCCTCAGACCCCGCGCTGGCGCGGCACGACGTTCGCGCCTCGCTCTACGCCGCTTCGGAGTCCGGTCTCCCGCGCGCCTCCATCGCAGCCAGCACCTCGTCGAGGGAGCGCCGTGCGCCGGTCTGCAGATACTCCATGGCCCTGAGCGAAGCCTCGTGTGCCTCCTCGCTCGAGCCGCCCACACAGTCCTCGACCACGCGGCAGAAATAGTCGGACTGGTGCGCGTCGACGAAGGTGTAGTGGACGCACACGTCGGTCAGGCCGCCGCAAAGCAGCAGCGTCTCGGCCTTCAGTCCGCGCAGCAGAATCTCGAGGTCGGTGCCGAAGAAGGCCGAGTAGCGCCGCTTCCTGATGAGGTAGTCGTCCGGGCGAAAGCCCGTCTGCTCGGCGGCGATTGCCGTGTTGGGGTCGTCTTCCAGACAATGGACGTCCTCGTCACCGTCAAGCTCGCGTCCGAAATCGACGAGATCGGGCCGGTGGACCTCCTGAATGAAGATGACCGGAATGCCCTGTTCGCGCGCCTTGTCGATCAGACGCCGGGCTTTGAGCATCCGTTCCGCGTAACCCGGCATGTTGGGGATCGCGCGGTCCCGGATCGTTTCGTCGAAGGTGAGTGCCTGGATGTCGACGACGATGAGAGCGGGGCGGCCTTCGATGATGCGGCGCGCGCCGGTTGAAGGACTTTCCATGCGCAGGTCTCCTCAGGATGATTTGCCGTCCTCGGCCATCGAATCATTCAAGGGATCGTTCCTTGCGGAATGCCTGAGCGCATCCTGCCTCCCAAGCATAGAGGAAGCGCAATCCAAGCCCCAAGTGTGGCGATCGACCTCTGGCTAGAGCTTGAGGGCGGGGGCAATGGGGGCACAGCGGAGCCGGAGCACGCGCTCCGGCTCGACTTGCGGCTGCGGTTCCGAGGAGGCGGAGATGGAGATGCAGACAACATCCCGCCTTCGCGGGGGCCGGCGCCGGCCCGGAAGGCGACCGGCTACGATGAAGACCCCGATCAACACCGGGGCCCTGCACGCCGCGGCGCGCGTCTCCGAACTATATTTCGACTACGAGATTGAGCAGGCCGGCGAACAGCCGATCATGGAGGACGGTTGCCCCCGGTGAGCGAACGGTCTGTGCTCGCTGCGGGTTGGGGGCTGTCGTACAGTCGCGTTGGCGGCACCCGTACCGGGTGTCGAGATGCTTGCCGAAGGAATGCTGACTCGATGCTTCGCGAGACCGGTGCCCGACAGGTGCTTGCCGAGGATGTTCAGACCCGCGCGCGTGCCGCAGGTCTCGCGCTGGATGCGGAGACGGCGGCCGTGCTCGCTCCGATATGCAGCGCGCTCGCCGAGGCCGAGCGGCGCCTGCGCGCTCTGCCGATGGCCCAGAGCGCAGCCGCCGGCCCGCCCTGGGGATCGAGCGAGCGCGATGGCGGATCCTGACGCCGCCAGCGCCTTCCGCTCCATCGCGGCGCTGGGCGAGGACTACCGCCGCGGCCGGCTGACGCCGACGGCGGTCGCGGACGCCTGCCTGTCGCGGATCGAACGCTACGACGACCCCCTCAACGCCATCGTGCCCGGCCTTGCTGCAGAGGCCCGCGCCGAGGCCGCGAAGGCCGAAGGCGAACTCGCCGCCGGCCGCGATCGCGGGCCGCTGCACGGCGTCCCTGTCGGCATCAAGGACCTGGTCGATATCGCCGGAACGGTCACCGGCTTCGGCTCGGACCCGGTGTTCGCAACCCGCGCGACGCGGGATGCCGCCTTGGTCGCGAACCTGCGCGCGGCCGGCGCGGTGCCGATCGCCAAGACCAACCTGCTCGAATTCGCCTACGGCGCGGTCAATCCCCGGGTGGGGCAGACCAACAACCCGTGGGACACGGCCCGCACCGCCGGCGGCTCCAGCGGCGGTTCGGCCGCGGCCGTCGCCGCCGGACTCTGCCATGCGGCCGTCGGCACCGATACCGGGGGCTCGATCCGCATCCCCGCCGCCTATTGCGGCGTGGTGGGGTTGAAGCCGACCTATGGCCTCGTGCCGCTCGCAGGCGTCTCCATGCTTTCCTGGTCGCTCGATCATGCCGGACCGATGGCGCGCAGCTCCGCCGATGCGGCAGCCCTGCTCGGCGGACTCACCGGTACGACCGTCGACGCGTCGCCGCTGCCGCTGCGCGGCCTCCGCTTCGGGCTCATCGCGGCGCTCAGGGACGACGACGCGACCACGCCCGGCGTACGCGCGGGCATGGAGTCCGCTTGCGACGCTTTGCGCGACGGGGGCGCCCGGGTGGAGGAGGTCGAGATCGAGGCGCTTTCGGAATCGGCTGAGGCCCTGCTTCACGTGCTGCTGCCGGAGACGAGCGTGATCCTGGGGCGGCTTCTCGACGAGCACCCGGAGGCGTTGGCCGAGCAGACCCGCTCGCAGTTGGAGCTGGGCTACACACTGCCGGCGACCGCTCACGTCCGCGCGCAGCAGTTCCGGCGCTTCCTTGGCCAACGCTTCCTCGATCGCCTCGACCGCTTCGACGCGCTGCTCTCGCCCGCCGTGCCGTGGGAGGCGCCGGTGGAAGACCCGGCGATCGACGGCGCGCAAGGCTACGGCGAGATGCTGTGCAGCGCGCCCACCAACCTCTGCGGCCTGCCGAGCCTCGTCCTCCCCTGCGGGCGGGGGGAGGGCGGCATGCCCGTGAGCCTGCAGCTCATCGGACCGCCCCACGGCGACGAGCGCCTGCTGCGGATCGGCGCGGCGCTGGAGCCCGCGTTCCCGCTGGGGCCGCCGCCGGGATACGGCGCATCGCTGTCGGCAACGGAGGGTTTCGGGTAGAGTGAAATCCTGCCTGCGCTCGAAGGGAGCGTCGTGCACGGATGCAACGGTTCAAGTTCGTCCTCTACCGGCCCGTTCAACTGATCCCGGTGCTGTTCGGGATCAGCATCATCACGTTCCTGATGATCCAGTCCATTCCGGGCGATCCCGTGCGCACGCTGCTGGGCATCAAGGCGACTCCGGAGGCGGTCGAGCGCGTGCGCGCCCACTACGGGCTCGATGAGCCGATCATGGTGCGCTACGGTTACTTCCTGAAGAACCTGGTTCACGGCGACATGGGCCGCTCGCTCGTGTATCGCGCGCCGGTCATGGAGATCGTGGGCGAGCGGGTCGGCGTCACCCTCTTCCTCCTGGTCTATGGCGTGCTGCTGGCGCTGGTCCTGACCGTGCCGCTTGCCGTCATCGCCGCGCTCTACCGCCGCCGACCACCGGACCACGGGATACGTGTGTTCACGACGGCGGGGCTCGGCTTCCCGCAATTCTGGCTCGGCATCATGCTGATCCTGGTGTTCAGCGTCTGGCTGAAGCTGTTCCCGGTCTCGGGCGCGGGCCAGGACTTCGTCGGACGGCTGCATCACCTCTTCCTGCCGGCCTTCACCATCGCGCTCGCGCTGTCTGCGGTGCTCATACGCAACTTGCGGGCGAGCCTGCTCGCGGAGATCGATTCCGACTACGTCGCCGCCGCCCGTGCCAAGGGTCTGCCGGGGGCCTGGATCTTCACGCGCCACGTCTTCCGTAACTCGCTGATCCCCACCATCAACCTGCTCGGCGTGAACATCGGCTGGCTGATCGGCGGCACCGTGGTCATCGAGACGGTGTTCTCGGTTCCGGGCCTCGGCTGGCTGCTGACGCAGTCCATCTTCGCGCGTGACTACATGACGGTGCAGGCGGTGGCGCTCGCCTTCGCCTTCGCCACGGTGATCGTCAACTTCGTCGTCGATGTCGTGACCGTCGCCCTCGACCCGAGGATCAAGATGTGACGATCGCGACGCTCGAACGGGCGCTGCCGGAGCGGCGCCCCTGGCAGATCCGCTTCGGCAACCACCCGGCGGTGCTCTATGCCGGCGGGGGCGTCGTCCTCCTGTGGATCGTCGTCGCCGTCTTCGCCGACGTCATCGCCCCCTACGAGCCCAACGCCCACAACCTCAAGGACGTGCTGCAGCCGCCCAACTGGGCGCACTGGCTCGGGACCGACAACTTCGGCCGCGACGTGCTGTCGCGCATCATCCACGGCACGCGCATCGACCTGCAGATGGGCATCGTCGGCGTCGCGCTGCCCTTCGTCATCGGCACGATGCTGGGCGCCATCGCCGGCTACTTCGGCGGCATCGTCGACAACATCCTGATGCGCATTCTCGACGTGGTCCTGGCCTTCCCCTGGCTGGTCCTGCTCATGGCGATCATCTCGCTGCTGGAGCCGGGCCTGGTGAGCTTCTACATCGCCATCACTCTCGTCGCCTGGGTGTCCTATGCCCGCCTCGTGCGCTCCCAGGTGCTGGTGCTCAAGAACAGCGACTTCGTGGTGGCGGCGCGCAATCTCGGCTACGGGCACGCGCGCATCATGTTCCGCCACATCCTGCCCAACGCGCTGGTCCCCTCCATCGTCTTCTCGATGTCCGATGTCGTCCTCGTGATCCTGGCGGGGTCCGCGATCAGCTACCTCGGCCTCGGCGTGCAGCCGCCCACGGCCGAGTGGGGCGTGATGATCGCGGAAGGGCAGAACTTCATCTTCACGGCCTGGTGGATGACCACCTTCCCCGGTCTCGCCATCGTCTGTCTCGCTCTGGGCTTCAGCCTTCTTGCCGACGGCCTCGGCGAGAAACTGGGCGTCAGGGAGTAATGGGAGACATTCTGCAGGTCGACAACCTGGCGGTCGAGGTCGTGACGCCCGCAGAGACGCTGCGCGCCGTGGACGGTGTCACGTTCGCCCTCGGCGAAGGCGAGGTCTTGGGGCTCGTGGGCGAGAGCGGCTCGGGCAAGACGCTCACCTGCCGCGCGGTCATCGGCCTCCTGCCGAGCCGGCGCTTGCGCATCGCCGGCGGCGCCATCCGCCTCGACGGGCACGACATCACCAGGCTTTCCGAGGACGAGATGCAGCGCGTGCGCGGGCGCGAGATCGGCATGATCTTTCAGAACCCGACCTCGCACCTCGACCCGCTGATGACCATCGGCAACCAGATCGCGGAATCGCTCAGGGTCCACGACGGCCTTCCGGCCAGGGAGGCGCTGGAGCAGGCGGCGGATCTGCTGCGCCAGGTGGGCGTGCCCGACCCCCGCACCCGGGTCAACAATTACCCGCACGAGTTCTCCGGCGGCATGCGTCAGCGGGCGATGATCGCTGCGGCGCTCGCCTGCCGGCCCCGCATTCTCATTGCCGACGAGCCGACGACCGCGCTCGACGTGACCGTGCAGGCGCAGATCCTGCGGCTCCTGCTCGACCTCAGGGACCGGCGCGGGCTATCCATCATCCTGGTGACCCACGATCTCGGCGTCGTCGCCCAGGCCTGCGATGCGATCGCCGTGATGTACGGCGGCCAGATCGTGGAGCGCGCCGCCAAGGCGGAGCTGCTGCGCCGCCCGCTGCATCCCTATTCGCGCGGCCTCATCGCGTCGCAGCCGGGCTCGGCCGAGCCGCTCAGGGAGCTGCCGACCATCCCCGGCCAGCCGCCGGCGATCGCCGCCATGCCGAGCGGCTGCCGCTTTCATCCCCGCTGCGCGCTGGCGGAGGACGCCTGCCGCCGCGAGCCGCCGGCGCTGACCGCCGCAGCCCCCGGCCATGCCACGGCCTGCCGGCGCTGGACCGCGCTGGTGGAGGCGGCATGAGCGCCCTGCTCGAGATCGAGGATCTCGACGTCCACTTCGCGCTGCCGCTCGGCCTCAGCGGGCTGGTGTCGAAGAGGCTCCGGCGCAAGGTGCGCGCGGTCGACGGCGTGAGCCTCGCTCTGAGCCGCGGCGAGACCCTCGGCCTGGTGGGGGAGAGCGGATGCGGCAAGACCACGCTGGGCCGCGCCGCGCTGCGGCTCATCCCGGCCACCGGGGGCGCCATCCGCTTCGACGGCGAGGACGTCACGGCGCTCAGGGGCGAACGGCTCAAGGCCTTTCACCGCCGCGCGCAAATGGTCTTCCAGGACCCCCACACCTCGCTCAACCCCCTCTACAGCGTCGGGCGGACCCTGCGCGAGGTGCTGGAGGTGCACAGGCTGTGCCCGCCGGCGGAGATGCGCGGGCGGATCACCGAGCTGCTCATCCAGGTCGGGCTTCAGCCGGAACTCATCGACCGCCGGCCATCGGCGCTCAGCGGCGGCCAGTGTCAGCGCGTCGGCATCGCACGTGCGCTCGCGGTTGAGCCGGAGCTGATCGTCGCCGACGAATCCGTCTCGGCGCTCGACGTCTCGATCCAGGCCCAGGTGCTGAACCTGCTGATGCAGCTCCAGCGTGAGCTGCACCTGACCATGATGTTCATCTCCCACGACCTCTCGGTGGTCCGCCACCTGTGCCAACGAGTTGCGGTCATGTACCTCGGCCGCATCGTCGAGCTGGGGCCGACGGAGGAGATATTTGCCGCGCCCAAGCACCCCTACACGGTGTCGCTGATCGAGGCGATCCCGCGCATGGCGCCCGATGCGCGCCTGGGTGAAGCGCTGCTCGCGGGCGAGCCCCCGAGCCCCATCGACGTGCCGAGGGGCTGCGCCTTCCATCCGCGTTGCGACAGCGCGATGGACGTTTGCCGGAACGGCACCGTGCCGGCGCTGCGCTCCCTCGGCGCGGTCGATGTCCGCTGCCACCTCTACGGCGATGGGGCGGGTGCGCAGGGTGTCGGCGTTGCCTCGCCGCCGGGCGTCCGATAGCGTTTGACTCTGCATGCCGGTGTCGCTGCACCGAGCCAGGGAGAAACCGATAAAAAAGGGAGGAGACCATGTTGGGTAGACCCATGCATTTCCTCGTCGCATTTCTGTTGGCGACGGGTTTCATGGTCGAATCGGCGCTCGCCGAAAGCGTGTTTCGGCTGGGCAGGGAGGCCGATGCCAAGGCGCTCGATCCGCCGCTCACGATCGAGAACCTCGACATCTGGACCATGAACAACATCAACGCGTACCTGGTCCGTGCGACCAAGCACGCCGACGACATCGAGCCCGATCTCGCCACGCACTGGGAGATCTCCGAGGACGGCCTGACCTACACGTTCCATCTGCGCGAGGCCATGTTCTCCGACGGCTCGCCGGTCACCGCGCAGGATGCGAAGTTCAGCATCGAGCGCGCGCGCGACCACGAGCTTGCGACCCAGGCGGCGCTCTACCAGAACATCGCCTCGGTCGAGACGCCGGACGACCGCACGGTCGTGTTCACGCTCAACGAGCCATCGGCGCCGTTCCTTTCGATCCTCGCCATGTTCCCGGCTTCGATCCTGCCGCAGGCGGTGGTCGAGGAGCGGGGCGAGGAGTTCGGCAGCAACCCGGTGGGCGCCGGCGCCTTCCGCCTCAAGGAGTGGCGGCGCGGCGAGGTCATCGTCCTGGAGCGCAATCCCCACTACTGGGAGGAAGGCTTGCCGCTGGTCGATCGGGTCGAGTGGCACGTCGTCTCGGAGGACAACACGCGCATCCTCAAGGTGCAGGCGGGCGAGCTGGATGGGGCTCTCTTCGTTCCCTTCAACCGCATCGCGGGGCTTGAGGCCAATCCTGACATCCGGATGATCCTCGATCCGTCCAGCAAGACCGATCACCTGCTGCCCAACCACGCCGCGCCGCCGCTGGACAACCTCAACGTCCGCAAGGCGATCAGGCTGGCCATCGATTCGCAGGCCATCATCGACGTGGTGACCTTCGGTTACGCCACGCCGGCCAACACGTTCCTCTCGGCCGGCATGATGCACCACGACGGCGATGCACCGCTGCCCGCCTACGATCCCGAGGAGGCCAGGGCCATGCTGGAGGCCGAGGGCGCAACCGGGACGACGCTCGGGCTGACGATTCAGGCGGGCAACCGGGTCGACGAGCAGATATCCGTGCTGCTCCAGCAGCAGCTCGCGGAGGTCGGCATCACCATCGACATCAGGAAGGTCGATCCCAGCCAGTGGATCAACTTCCTGATCGAGGGCGACTACGAGCTCGGCACCGTCTACTGGACCAACGACATCATCGATCCGGACCAGAAGACGGCGTTCACCCTGATCGGGGACGACAACCGCAACTTCTTCAGCAACTGGACGTCGCCGCCTGAGGTGACGGAGCTCGTCAAGCAGGCGCGGGTCGAGCAGGACTTCGAGAATCGCAGCGCGCTCTACGCAGCGCTGCAAATGATCGCCAACGACAACGAGGTTCTCTACAGCCTGTACAACAGCCCCTTCCGCAACATCGCGCGTGCCTGCGTGAAGGGCTTCTTCCAGAGCCCGCTCGGCCGTGTCGACCTTGAGCACGTCGACATGTCCGGCTGCTAGCAGCGGACGTTCACAGCCAGGCGGGGCGTCCTCCGGGGCGCCCCGCGCCGCCCGCTCTCTGTAGCGTCGGAACGAAGATTTCCTGCGCCCTGCCCGGCGGCGGGGCGAGGAGGGCAGAGCCATGCGCATCAGGGACATGAACTGGATGCAGGTCGAGGCCTACCTGGAGCGGGACGACCGCGCGGTGGTCCCCCTCGGCAGCACCGAGCAGCACGCGCAGCTCAGCCTGATGGTGGACTGCATCCTCTCCGAGCGGGTGGCGGTCGATGCCGCCGAGCCGCTCGGCGTGCCCGTGTTCCCGCCGGTGAACTACGGCATCACGCCCTACTTCAAGAGCTACCCGGGCACCATATCCATGCGGCCCGAGACCCTGATCGCCGTGTTCCGCGACGTCTTCGATTCCCTCAAGCGGGCCGGATTCCGCCGCATCATGGTGGTCAACGGCCACGGCGGCAACGCACCGGTCGCCTCGCTCGCGCAGGACTGGATGAGCGAGAACGCGGGCGTCACGGTCAGGTTCCACAACTGGTACAACGCGCCCGAGACCTGGAAGAAGGTTCAGGAGATCGACCCCGCCGCGAGCCACGCCTCCTGGATGGAGAACTTCCCCTGGACACGGCTGGCCAGCGCCGCCGCGCCCGCGGGCGCCAAGGACATGGTCGATATCCCCCGCATGATGCTGATGAACCCCGCCGAGATCCGCGCCTACATCGGCGACGGCAACATGGGTGGGGTCTACCAGAAACCCGACGAAGAGATGATGGCGCTGTGGGAGACCGCCGTGGAGGAGACGCGGGCGCTTCTCGACGGTCCGTGGTCGTGAGCGCGCCGCTTCTCGTCTGGGGCGCCGGCGCCATCGGCGGCACCATCGGCGCCTACCTCGTTCGCGCCGGCCACGCGGTGACGTTCGTCGACATCGTGGAGGACCACGTGGCGGCCATCGCGGCGACGGGGCTCGCCATCGAGGGGCCGGTGGACGCGTTCCGTGTTGCCTCGCCCGCGGAAACGCCCGACACCTTGAGCGGCCGCTACGACCGCGTGCTTCTCTGCATCAAAGGCCAGCACACCGAGGCCGCCGTGCGCAGCCTCGCGCCCTTCCTCGCCGATGAGGGCTACGCCGTCTCGGTTCAGAACGGGCTCAACGAGCCCGCGATGGCGGCGCTGCTGGGGCGGGAGCGCGTGATCGGCTGCTTCGTCAACTTCGGCGCCGACTACCTGGAGCCCGGCCGCATTCACTTCGGCGGCCGCGGGGCCGTGGTGCTGGGCGAGCTGGATGGCGAGATCACGCCGCGCCTCCGCGCCCTGCTCGACGTGTTCCGCGATTTCGAGCCGGACGCCAAGGCGAGCGCGAACATCTGGGGCTACCTCTGGGGCAAGCTCGGCTACGGCGCCCTGCTGTTCGCAACCGCGCTCGGCAACGAGTCGATTGCCGACGCGCTGGCGCAGCCGGCGCACCGCGCGCTTTACCGCGTGCTCGGCGAGGAGGTCATGCGCGTGGCGGACGCGGGCGGAATCGCGCCCGAGGGCTTCAACGGCTTCGATCCGGCGGGCTTCGTGCCCGGCGCGGATCCGGCGCTCGCCGAGCGCTCGATGGCGGCCATGGTGGCGCACAACCGGGGCTCCGCGAAGTCGCACAGCGGGGTCTGGCGCGATCTCGCCGTCCGCAAGCGGCCGACGGAGGTGGAGCCGATGATCGGCGCCGTCGTCCGCGAGGCCCAGGCGCGGGGAATCGAGACGCCGCTGCTCGCGCGGCTCGTCGCCATGATCCACGAGGTCGAAGAGGGCCGCCGCCCGCTCGACCGCGCCAACATCGACGAGCTTGCGGCCCAGGTGGCGTGACGCGATGGACGGCTCGTTCCAGGACCGGACGGTGATCGTGACCGGCGCAGGGCACGGCTTCGGCCGCGCCATCGCCCATACCTTCGCCGCCCGCGGCGCGTGGGTCTGGGGCTGCGACATCAACGAGGAAGCGCTTGCCGTCACCGCCCGCGAGGCTCGCGACGAGGGCAGGCTGACGGTCGGCCCGCTCGACGTCACGGATCGCGTCGCCGTGCGCGACTATGTGGCTTCGGTCGAGGCGCGGCGCGGCGGGGTCGACATCCTTGTCAACAACGCCGGCGGGGTCGTCGGCCAGACCGGGCAGCCGCTGGAGGCGGTCAGCGAAGAGGCGTGGCACGCGATCGTCGATGTGAACATGACCGCCGTCTTCACCATGGTGCAGGCGGTCGCTCCCGGCATGAAGGCAGCGGGTTACGGCCGCGTGGTCAACATCTCCAGCGGCGCCGGACTGCGCTTCAGCCTGACCGGCATCCAGGCCTACGCCGCGGCGAAGGCGGGGCAGATCGGCCTCACCCGCCAGCTCGCCTTCGAACTCGGGCCCCACGGCATCTCCGTCAACGGCGTGGCCCCGGGCTTCGTCCGGTCCAACCCGATGACCGAGCGGCAATGGGACGCGATGGGCGCCGGCGGCCAGGCCGCGCTGATCGAGAGCATGGCGACGCGGCGGCTCGGCTCGGCGGATGATATCGCCCACGCCGTCCTCTTCTTCGCGTCCGAGGACTCGGGCTGGATCACCGGCCAGACGCTCTCGGTCGACGGCGGCAGACTGTGACGCCGGAGGCCTACCTCGAAGCCAACGCGGATCGCTTCGTCGACGAGCTCCGCGCCTTCGTCCGCATCCCCAGCATCAGCACCGATCCCGCCTATGCCGACGCGATCGACGATGCCGCGCGCTTCGTCGCGGACCGGATGGAGAACGCGGGCCTTGAGAACGTGGCGATCCTGCCCACGGAGGGCCACCCCCTGGTGTATGCGGACTGGCTGCATGCAGGCGACGCGCCGACGGTGCTGGTCTACGGCCACTACGACGTGCAGCCGGCGGACCCGCTGGAGGACTGGGCGAGCCCGCCGTTCGAGCCCGAGGTGCGCGACGGCCGCCTCTACGGCCGCGGGGTCTCCGACGACAAGGGGCCCATGGTCATCCCGCTCAACGTGGCGGAAGCGTTCCTGCGGACAAGCGGGAGCCTGCCCATCAACCTCAAGTTCGTCATCGAAGGCGAGGAGGAAATGGGCAGCGCCCATCTGGCGGCGGGTGTGCGCGAACATTGCGGCCGGCTGAAGGCCGACGTCGTCCTCTCTGCGGACGGCGCCCAGTGGCGGCCCGACCTCGTGACCGTGAACGTCGCCAATCGCGGCATCGTCTCCCTCAATCTCTCGCTGACCACCGCCGCCAAGGATCTGCATTCCGGCCGCTACGGCGGCACCGTGGCCAACGCCGCGCACGTGCTCGCCCGTCTCGTCGCGAGCTTCCACGATGAGACGGGCCGCGTCGCCATCGCCGGCTTCTACGACGACGTTCGCCCGCCCACGAATGCCGAGCGCGTGGCGATGGCGGCCATTCCCTTCGACGAGGCGGCCTATCTCGCTGCCGTGGGTGCGGCGTCCCCGGTCGGCGAGCCCGGCTACACGACGCTGGAGCGCCAGTGGCTCCGCCCCACGCTCGACGTGAACGGCCTGGGAAGCGGCTACCGGGGTCCCGGCGTCAAGACGGTGATCCCCCACCGGGCGAGCGCCAAGATCACCTGCCGGCTGGTGCCGGATCAGACGCCCGAGCGCGTCCGCGCGCTGCTCGTCCGCCATTGCGAACGCCATGCGCCTGCGGGTGCGCGGATCGCGTTCGCGGACGACGGGATCGGCATGCCGCCGGCACGCGTGCGCGAGGACCACCCGGCGCTCGCCGTCGTGGAAGACGTGCTGGAGGAGGTGCGCGGCGCGCGTCCCTTGCGCGTGCGCATGGGAGGGTCGATCCCCATCTGCGGCATCTTCCGCGACGCGCTGGGGATCGAGACGGTGTTCCTCTCGTTCTCGACGGCGGACGAGGATTTCCACGCGCCCAACGAGTTCTTCCGCCTCTCCAGCCTGCGCACCGGGCACATCGTGTGGGCCCGCTGCTTCGAGAGCCTCGGGCGTCAGACTGCTACGCTCTACGCGGCATACCGCCATATTTCCTAGCACTGCAGTCGCGCTTGAATGCGAGCTTGGCTCTCCGGCCCGAACGGCCGCAGAGAGAGGGATGAATGAGCGTGGCGGGTTCCTGTCTTCGCAACGTTGTTGGAATGGACGCGTAGCCGAGCGACCGAACTCTCCTCAGGCCGCTGTCGGCCGCCGTCCAGTGCTTCCTCAATGAGCAGTTGGGTCGCCAACTTGGGCAGCCTGGCACGTCCGGGCCGGACGGCTAGAGCGTATCCGCTTAAAACGGATACGCTCTAATGTGCGCGACCCGTCACGCGGCCGCTGCGGGCTTCACCCACTGACGTTCGCGCAGGCGACGCTTCATCCTCTCGTGAGCTTCGTCCGAGCCGTCGTGGAAGGTGCCCATCAGCTTGTCGATGAGCGGCAGCCCGTCGCCGCCGTAGTTGCACTCGAAATACTGGTGGTGGAGGTAGTGCATGTACGCGCCGATGGAGAGGCTCCGCCCGTTCTCGGCGCCGATCCGGTCGTAGCCGCTGTGTCCCGGAGCGGGCGACAGGCCGGCGTGGAAGACGTGGAACATGGCGTGGATCGGGTGCGAGGCGATCACCCAGTGCAGGAGGACGCCGGAGAAGTACAGGAAGTGCTCGATCGGGTGCATCGAGAGCCCCGACCACGGCCCGATGTTGACGTTGCGATGGTGCAGGTGGTGGGCGCAGCGGTAGAGCGGCTTCCAGTGCAGCAGGCGGTGGGTGAGATAGAAGTGGACTTCGCGGATCAGCGGGATCAGCAGGAGAAGAACCACGAACCAGACGGGATTGGATGCAAAGTCGAGGTAGGGAATCATCTCGTTGGCGTAGAGCCACCAGGTCACCACCTCGTAGGCCGTCCACATCGTCACGCCGCTCGCGAGAGACCAGAATACGTTCTCACGCACCTGGCGGCCGAAGAGCCGGGACTTGTCCCTGGCGGGCGGCATGCGCGTCGAGTACCGGAAGTCGGTGCCCTGGCCCTTCAGCATGTAGAGGAACAGGTGGAGTCCACCGAAGAAGAGAATGGTCAACCCCACGTTGCGGGCGAAGATGGCCGCGATCCACCACGTCTCGAACGTCGCCATTTCGGCGAGCGGCGGGGTGAGGAAGACATACGCCAGCAGCGCAAAGCCGAGGTAGACCGCGTTCCACGGCCAGAGATAGCCCGGCCAGCCGAAGAGCCACTTCAGGATGGCGAGAAGGTGGGGCGGCCACACCATCGGCGCCGGCAGCGTTTCGAGGTAATCGGGGCTCCAGTTGCCGCGCTTGTCGCGGGTCACACCGGTGGTATCGGCCATCGTCAGCCTCCCGCCCTGTGGAGCGTCCCGCTTCCGGGTATCATGCGGCCCGTCCGGGATCAAGAAGCGCGCCCGTTCGCGAGCGCCACTCCCCGGACGTGAGTTCCAGGAGACCCGAAGGGAGGCCTGATGCCCTGGATCGACGCTTGTTCGGCCGACGACATCGGCCTCGAGGACGCCATGCCCTTCGATCACGACGGGCGAACTTTCGCCCTCTTCCGCAATCACGAGGGCGAGGTCTTCTGCACCGACGGTCTCTGCACCCACGAGGCCGTCCACCTCGCCGACGGCATCGTGGAAGGGAACACGATCGAGTGCCCGCGGCACGCGAGCGTCTTCGACTTCACCACCGGCGAGGTGGATTCGCCGCCGGCCCTGGAGGACCTGCGCACCTATCCGGCAGAGGTCCGGGACGGCCGGGTCTTCGTCGCGATCTGACGCCATGGCGCAGCCCTTGGCGCGCCCGGCGCTTCATCCGCTAACCTGAGCGGCATCGCGGGGATCAGAGAAACAGGGAGGAGCCCAACCGTGGTGGATTTTGTCGACAGGAACCGCAGGACAGTGGCCGACATGCGTGCGATGAAGGCGCGGGGCGAGAAGATCTCGATGCTCTATGTCCAGACGCTGCAGGAGGCGGAAGCGGCGGACCGGGCCGGCATCGACATGCTCTCGATCGAAGCGCGCTTCTTCTCGCCCGAAATGCGCGAGGCGGCGGGGCGGTGCTTCGTGCAGGTGGGCCTGCCCTACGGGCAGTTCGGCGATTACGTGACCGCCGAGGACTACCTGCGGGGCGCGTTCCACTACGCGCGCATGGGGGGCGATTGCTTCTATTGCTCGGCGTCCTTCGACATCCAGAAGGTCCTCTGCGACAACCACGTGCCGATCGTGGCCCACGTGGGCTTCGTCCCGGCGCTGGTCACCTGGACCGGCTGGCGAGCCGTCGGCAAGACGACGGCCGAGGCGCTGGCCGTCTGGAAGCAGGTGAAGCGGCTGGAGGCTGTGGGTGCCTTCGGCGCGGAGCTGGAGGTGGTGCCCGACCGGGTCGGCGAGGTGATTTCGAAGAACACCTCGATGCTCATGCTCGGCATGGGCGCGGGCCCTCACGCCGACGCACAGTACCTCTTCGCCGAGGACGTGCTGGGCCACACCTCGGGCCACAAGCCGCGGCACGCCAAGACCTACCGGAATTTCGCTGCCGAGTACGAGCGGCTTCAGAACGAGCGCGTCGCCGCCTTCGGGGAGTTTATCGCCGACGTGCGCTCCGGCGCCTACCCCGCGCCCGAGCACATCGTCCCCATCTCGGACGAGGAATTCGAGGCGTTCCTCGCCGGCACGGAGGACTGACCGGATGTGGAATGCAACGCGCCGTGTGTCCCTGGGCGCCGCCCGGGCAGGATGACGCTGACATGGCCGGCGCGGTCGGAATCGGATTGATCGGAACGGGCGGCGTCGCCACCCTGCATGCGAACGCGATCAGCGCGGTCGCAGGAATAGAGGTCGCGGGCGCGTTCAGCCGCAACCCCGAGAACGTCCGCCGCTTCGTCGCCGCACAGGGCGGCCGGGCCTTCGAGAGCCAGGAGGCCCTGCTCGCGGACGACGCCGTCGGGGTCGTCGCGGTCTGCTCGCCGGCGCCCGAGCACGTCGCCCAGGCGGTCGCGGCGCTCAGAGCCGGCAAGCACGTTCTCGTCGAGAAGCCCATCGCCGCCACCCTCGACGAGATCGACCTGCTGGAGCGCGAATCGGAGCGGGCCGGGCGGCTCTGCGTGCCCTGCCACAACTACGTCTACGACCCGGCGCTCGTGCGCGGACGGGAGTTCGCCCGGCAGGGGACGTTCGGCCGCATCGCGAGCTTCTGGATGATCTACAACCAGTCGCACGATGCGGGCCTGATGGCGCCCGGGCTCACAATGCGCGAGCTTTGCACGCACCACGCCTACGCCGTACTCTTCTTTCTCGGCCGCCCGTCCACGGTGGTCGCGCTCTCGGGCAACGCGCGCGCTCCCGAGTCGCGCGCCGACGACCAGGTGCTGATGGCCTTCAAGACCGATGCCGGCGCGATCGCCACGGTCTGGGGCAGCTTCGCGGCCGACGACCGCACCCGCGACCCGTGGACGATGATCTACAAGCTGCTCGGAACCGAGGGCGGGTTCTCGTTCAGCTGGGGCGACGTGGACTTCCGCGATGCGCCGCTGCCGGGCTGGGACCGGGCGGGCTACCACGAGAGCTTCCGGCACGTGTACGAGCATCTCGCTCGCCGGTGCCTCGACGCAGGAGAGCCGCCGCTCTCGACCCTTGCCGACGCGCGAGACGCGCTCTGCATGATCGAGGCGGCGGAGAAGGCGATCGAGGGCGCGGCGACGCCGATCGCCTACGACTGAACCAGACCTGCGGAACGGGACGGAGAGGCCGGGGCGAGGTTCGTTCGGGCCGCCGTGGCGCGGTAGGTTCGAACGCGGCTTCAGTGGGTGACGAGGAGTTCGGTCAGCTCTTCGATCGTGGTGTCTTCCTTGCGGGCGACCTTGATCACCCGCCCGTGGGCCATCACCACGAAGCGGTGGCAGACCTGCGACGCCTGGTAGAGGTTGTGGGTCACGAAGACGCACGAGACCCCGGTCGACGCCAGCTCCGTCATGAAGCCCAGCACCTTCTCGGTCTCCCGGACCGAGAGCGCGCTGGTCGGCTCGTCGAGCAGCAGCATGTCGTGCTTGAAGTGCACCGCGCGGGCGATGGCGACCGCCTGCTGCTGCCCGCCCGAAAGCTCCTCCACCATCAGCTCCGGCGAGGTGATGCCGGCGATGCGGACGTACTTGTCCAGGATCTCCATCGCGGTGTCGCGCATCTCCTTCATGCGGAGGAAGCCGGCCTTGTTGACCAGCTCCCGCCCGGCGAAGATGTTGCGCATGATCGACATCGAGCCCACCAGCGCGATGTCCTGGTAGATCGTCTCGATGCCCGCCGCCTCCGACGCCCTGCGGGAGTTGATGTTGATCGGCTTTCCGGCCCGCAGGAAGGACCCGGTGTCGGGCTGCACGACCCCCGACATGATCTTGATGAGCGTGGACTTGCCCGCGCCGTTGTCGCCGAGGAGGCCGACCACCTCGTTGGGATAGATTTCGAAGTCGACGTCGATCAGCGCCTCCACGTGGCCGTAGGACTTCGATACTCCCCGGGCCTCGAAGATCGGCGCGCCCGCCTCGGCGCTGCCCGTCTCGTCGATCGCGACCTGAGCTTCCGCCATTTCGCTCCTCCCCCGGCGCCGTCAGTACTTCTTGCGGGCGAGCTGGTTGAGCACGACTCCGAAGACGATGACGATGCCGATGAACATGTCCAGATAAAAGCCCGGCAGCTTCGCCAGGATGATCACGTCCTTGACCATCTGCAGGATGAAGGTGCCGACGACGATGCCGACAATGGCTCCGCGCCCGCCGGCGAGCGCGAGGCCGCCGATCACGCAGATCGCGATCGCCTCCAGCTCGAGGTAGAGCACGGGCGTCGACGTCGCGGAATTGATCCGCGTGGTGCTGATGATGCCCGCGAACGTGGCGAGGCCGGAGCAGAGGACGAAGGCGAGCAGCTTCGTCCGCACCACGTTGATGCCGACCGAGAGCGCCGCTTCGCGGTTGCCGCCGGCGGCGAAGAAGTGGTTGCCGAGGCGATGCCGGTTCAGAAACAGGTAGCAGACGCCCGCGATGCCGAGGAACCAGAGGAACTGCGCCTGCATGTGCGTGCCGAGTCGCCCGGTCAGCGCGTCCTCGAAGCCGTCCGGCGGGAAGAAGCTGAGCGGGCGGTTGTTGGCGATGATGCGTGCGAAAGCGCGCAGCATGAACAACATGCCGAGCGTCGTTATGAAGGATGGTATGCCGAACCGGGTCGTGATCACCCCGTTGATCAGCCCGATCGTCATCCCGCTTGCCATGCCGGCGAGAATCGCGAGGGCAAGGGGCACGTCGTTCACGTAGGCGAACACCATGATGTAGGGCGCGACAATGAAGACGGCGCCCACGGAGAGGTCGAACTCGCCGCAGATCATCAGCAGGCCGACGCCCAGCGCCATGATCCCGAGCGGCGGGATCGCGCGCATCAGGATCCTGATGTTGGCCGGCTGCGTGAAGCGGAAGTCGCTCGGATACAGCAGCGAGATGATGACGCAGACGGCGAGGAACACGAGGAACACGATGATGACGTTGCCGGCCGGATGCGCGCGAAACCGGTCGAGGATGCTCGCTCCGGCGTAGCGATCGACACCCGTGCTGCCGCGTCCGGTGTCTACCATGCGACCGGGCCCTGCTCAGTCCTGCTGCCCGCCGACCCGCCGGGCGAACCAAGCGTTGGCGATGACCGCGACAATCACGATCGCGCCGACGAACCCCTGCAGGTAGACGCCGGGCGCGCGCAGCAGGATGAGAAGGTTGTCGACGGTGAGGATGAGGGCGACGCCGAGACAAATGCCGAGCACCGTGCCTCGCCCGCCGAAGAGGAAGACGCCGCCGACGACGCAGGCGGCGATGGCCTGGAGCTCGAGCCCGGTGAGGGTCTGGGCGGGGATGATCGCGTTGACCCGGGTTGCCGAGATCGTTCCCGCGATCGCCGCACCCACCGAGCAGATGACGAATCCGACCCGCTTGACCTGGTTCACGTTGACGCCGACGGCGATCGCCGCCTCGCGGTTTCCGCCGACGGCGAGGAAGTGGTTGCCGAGCCGATGACGGTTGAGGAAGAAATAGGCGAGGACCGCGAAGAAGATGAACCACAGGAACTGGGCATAGAGCGGACCCGCGATGTTGCCGGTGAGGACTGCCTCGAAAGTCTCGCCGGGATAGATCGATACCTGCTCGGACGAACTCGACTTGGGGTCCGACGAGAAGAAGCGGACCACGCCGCGCAGGAAGAACATCATCCCCAGCGTCGCGATGAAGGAAGGGATCACCAGCTTGGTCGTGATGAGCCCGTTCGCGATCCCGACCACGAGGCCGACGAAGAGGGCGAGCAGGACCGCCGCCCAGAGCGGCCAGCCCCATTCGTTCATCGACAGCCCCATCAGGTAGGGGGCGAGGGTGTAGACGCCGGCGACCGACAGATCGAACTCGCCGGCAATCATCAGGAGTCCGACGCCGAGAGCGAGGATCCCGAGAGTCGGTATGGTCTGGAACAGAACGCCGAGATTGCCGGCGGCGAGGAAACGGAAGTCGTTCGGTATCACCAGCCCGACGACGATGAGGGTCAGGAGAAAGGTGCCGTAGAGGACGACGATGTTGGCGGCGGAATAGCGGCGGAAGCGCGTCCACGGCGTCTGGCGGACATAGCGGCCCACGCCCGCGTCCGCGCCGGCGTTCGGTTCCGATACGCTCATGTCCGTGGGCGAGTCCCTTGCGGAGACCGAGCCTGCCCCTCCCTGGGGGCCCCCCGCGGACGGGCGGCCCCGGGGGGGGGGTTGGGTTTGGTATAAAGGGGGGGGCGGAACCCGAACGGTATGTTTGCCGGCAGGGGGGGGGCC
>JAPPMY010000057.1:0-25624 GCA_028818855.1 Rhodospirillales bacterium | reverse complement strand
CCCGATGCCGCGGGGGGGTTGGTTTCGTATACTCTCATGTCGGGGTGTGTGGCATTTGGGGTGACGGACCGTGCCCATCCCTGCGGCCGACGTCCTCCGGACGGCCGCGAGGAGGGGTTTCGCTTATCGAATCAGGCTGCGGACTGAACCCTAGCGATAGGTTCCCGCGAAGTCGGTCGCCGCCTGGGCGTTGGATGCATCGACGACGCCGTTGCCCGTGTCGACGCTTCCCGGCGCCAGGTTGTAGCGAACCTGGTAGGCGATGAACATGACGGGCAGGAAGCCCTGCCAGAAGGGCTGCTGATCCATGGTTGCCGTCGTCAGTCCGGCGTTGATGTTCTCCATGATGCGCGGATTGACGTCGAACCCGCCGTTCGGCAGGCCGTCGAGTCCCGCCTCTTCAGCGGCCTGGGGCAGCACCGAGGTGGGCACGTTGCCGAGCCCGATGGCGCAGTCGGTATCCGGGTTGGCGAGCAGGTACTCGGCCACGATGTTGAGGTTCTCCGCGACCTGATCGCCGGTGCCGATCATCTCGCTCGTGATGCCTGCCGCATCCAGCGCCTTCTTGACGCCCGCGTAGCGCTCGCCGGCGTAGATGAGGTCGGGGAACTCGACCGGCGCGACGCAGTGATCGCCTTCCTTGAGGCCGTGCTCCGCGATCATCCTCGACCCGATGATGTAGCCGGACGCGATGAAGTCCTGGCCGACGAAGGCCTGGCGCGCGGTATCGGCGTCGTCGATGTTCGAAGAGACGACCGCCATTCCTGCCTCACGCGCCTTGGCGATGACCTCGATCATCGCGTCCTCGACGGAGATCATCGGCACCACCCCGTCCTGCCGGTTGGCGATGGCGGTCTCGATGATGTTGATCTGGCGCTGCGGGTCGCCCTCGGCATTCTGGATGTCGAGGTTGACGTTGAATTTCTCGGCCGCTTCCCGCGCGCCGAACATCACCGGCTCGAAGAAGACGTTGCCCGGGCAGCAGTGGACGATGAGGGTCACGTCCACCTCGTCGTTGTCCAGCTTGGCCTGGGCCGGCAGCGCGATCGACAGCCCGAGGATCGCCGCTGACAGCGCGGCGAGAAGTCGGTTTCGAGTCATGGTCTGATTTCCTCCCTATGACCTAATGATTCTTGGCTGGCGGGCTTTGCGGCACACCCGACCGCCGCGGCCGGGCATCCGTTCCGGGTTCGCCATCTCCCAGGTCGTTGGTGGCACATTCGTGCAGGATGTTCGTCAGGCCGCTTCCTCCCAGCGATCGAGCCAGGGCCCGGAGCAGGAATACTCGAAGCTGTCGTCGGCGAGGCCCCGGTACGCCTGGATGTCGTCGAGCTGCCCGCGCGACCATTCCTCCAGGTCGAGGCGGAAGCCGGGGTCGTCGCCCTTCCGCATGGGCACCAGCGGGCGCTCGTCGAACCCCGCCGGCTCGCCCGGGCGCTGCCAGCGGAGGTCGGCCGTCCACCTGATTTTGTCGGAGTAATTCTCGGTCGAGCGGTGCGGCATCATCGTGTTGTGGAAGAGGACCGAGCCCACCTTCATCTCGCAGGTGACGCGCTCGCCTTCCGGCAGGTCGGCCTCGTCGATGTAGACGTACCAGGACTTCGGATGCCCGACCATGCACTCCTTGCGATGGCGGAACACCTGCCCCGACCGGTGCCCGCCGCGGATCACCTGGAGCGTTCCGTTCTCCCGGCTCGCGTCGATGAACGGGATCCACGCGACAGGCTGCAGCGTGCGCTCCATTCCGGGGGTGAAGTAGGCGGCGTCCTGGTGCCACGGCACCGTCATCAGCTGCGTGTTCGGAGTCTTGGGCCGGATCACGCTGATCGGATGGCCGCAGATGTCGGGGCCGAGGAAGCGTTCGACGACGTCGAGGAGCCTGTCCGACGACCACAGCCGCGCCAGCGCCGGCCGAACCTGCTCGCGGTTGTGAACAAGCGGGGCGGCGCCCGGCCACTGCTCCTCGAGCTTCGTGAGGCGATGGAAAAAATCCTCGTCCGCGCACTTGTCCGCGATCTTGCCCGCGCCGTGGAGCTTCTCGGCCCACTCGTCCACGACCTGCTCGAACTCGTCCATCACCGGCTGGAGGTCATCGGCCGTCAGCAAATCCTCCACGATGAGAAAGCCGTCGTCGAAGTACTGCCGGACCTGCTCGTCGGTAAGCGCCATGACGTTCTTCCCTCCAACCCGTCGGCGTGCCCAAGCCCCGGGCGGTGCACAAGACCGCCGTCCGGGCAGCGTAACAAGCGCAAAATTCGAATTCAACGCCGCCTCAACCGCCGGCCGCGCCCCCGGCTGCGGAGAAGAATTGGAGCGCAGGGGCAAGCATGGGCTAACATCCGGGCGGGCTGACGGCATGGCGACGGCATGGGAATTGCACGCAGGGACTACAGCCTGAACGGCGAGGAGACCAGGCGCGCCTGGGAGAAGGGCCTTGTCTCCGCGGAGTGGTACCGGACTCCGGTGCCGCGCGCGCGCCTCAAGGAGCTGATGAAGCGCCGCAACTTCCCGGGGCTCTGGCATCTCTTCCTCTGGTATGCGCTGATCGCCGGCTTCGGCGTGCTCACCTGGCTGACCTGGGGCACGTGGTGGATGGCGCCCGCCTATCTCGCCTACTGCACCATTCTCACCGGCTCTTCCGATCCGCGCTGGCACGAGTTCGGCCACGGCACGGCGACCGCCATCCCCTGGCTCAACGACGCCGTCTATAACTTCGCGTCGTTCTTCCTGTTGCGCGAGCCGACGGTGTGGCGCTGGAGCCACACGCGCCACCACACCGATACGATCATCGTCGGCCGGGACCCGGAGATCGTGAACCCGCGGCCACCGGACTTTCGCGCGCTCGTCCTCACCGCCTTCAACCTCACGGGCGGACCCAAGACCATCAAGCACGTCTTCATCCACGCGCTCGGCAAGAAGACCTTCCCGGAAGAGGACTTCGTGCCGGAGGCGGAGTGGTGGAGGGTGCACTTGGCGGCGCGGGTGTGGGTCGCGATCTGGCTCGGAGTCATCGCGCTCGCGATCGGGACCGGTTCGGTTCTGCCCATCGCGCTGGTGCTGGTGCCGCCCTTCCTCGGGCACTGGATCGTGCTCTTCTTCGGAATGACCCAGCACCTGGCCCTGGCTGAAGACGTGCTCGACCATCGCCTCTGCACCCGCACCGTCTACATGAATCCGGTGTTGCGGTTCCTGTACCTGAACATGAACTATCACGTGGAGCACCACATGTATCCGCTGGTGCCCTACCATGCGCTGCCCAGGCTGCACGAGGAGGTCAAGGCGGACTGCCCGGCGCCCTGCCCGAGCGTCTGGGCGGCCTACCGGGAGATTATTCCGACCATGTTCAGGCAGCGGCGGGACCCGGAGACCTGGATCGAGAAGGAGCTGCCCGCTCGGCCCGCCGAGGCGAAGGCGGCGGCCGCGGCGGAATAAGGGGGCGGCTTCGGCCGGACCCGCGCCGCGCGCGCGGCGGCGGGGTTCGCAGGGAAACGCGATGAGCGACTGGGTCAGGGCCTGTGCGGTCGACGACATCGAGCCCGAGGATGTGATCCGCTTCGATCACGGCGGACGGACGTTCGCGGTCTACCGCAGCCCCGACAACGAGTTCTACGCGACCGACGGAAACTGCACGCACGAGGAGACGCACCTCGCCGAAGGCTTCGTGATCGACGAAGTCATCGTGTGCCCGAAACACAACGGCCGCTTCGACTACAGGACGGGCCGAGCGCTCGGCGCCCCGGTTCTCGACGATCTGGACGTGTATCCGGTTAGGATCGAGGACGGGTCCGTCTACGTGGATATCGGCTGACCGGGCCGTCGCCGCGAGAGGGTGGCGGCCGGCCCGATCGCCTGTTTGTCACGGAAACGCGGCCTCGATAACCTTCTCTGCGGTGGGGACGCGTGCCGCGCGTCGCGTGCCGCCGATCCGGGAGAGAGACGATGGTGGAAACACCCCTCGGCACCCGTGATGCGCGCGGCAACTGGCGGCCGCCCTATATCATCGAGAAGCCGATTTTCATGACGTGGCCGCTCAAGCCGGTCGCGGTGCTGAAGTTCTTCTTCGGTTGGCCGGGCTATCTCTGGCCGTGGAATGCCCTCTTCTTCGCGTTCCCGTTGGTGGCATGGCTCTACATGACGCCGCCGCTCGCCGAGATGAAGACGTTCGAGGCGTGGTGGATCGCCATCGTCCTGGCCCGCAACCTGGGGTTCACGGTGTTGCTCTTCGGTGCGTGGCACCTGTGGTTCTACGTCTTCAAGGCCCAGGGCACGCACACCAAGTACACGCTTCGGCCGTTCGCCAGGAAGAACAAGGTCTTCACCTTCAACAACCAGCTCGCGGACAACGTCTTCTGGTGCCTGGCGAGCGGCGTGCCGATCTGGACGGCCTACGAGGTCGTCACGCTCTGGGCCTTCGCCAACGGCTACGTGCCGTTCGTCGAGCTGCGCACGGACCCGGTGTGGTTCGTCGTCTTCATGCTGCTGATCCCGCTCATCCGGGAGTTTCACTTCTACGCCGTGCACCGCCTGCTGCACTGGCGGCCGCTCTACGAGCTCGCCCACAAGGTGCATCACCGCAACGTCAACGTCGGCCCGTGGGCCGGCATGTCGATGCACCCGGTGGAGCACGTGCTCTACTTCTCGGGCGCGCTGCTGCACTGGGTCGTTCCCTCGCACCCGCTGCACATGATGTTCCACCTGCACCACGCCGCGCTCTCGGCGCCCCAGGGCCACCACGGATTCGAGAGCTTCGGCCCCGAGGGCAAGTCCGTGTCGTTCGGCGGCTACGGTCACTACCTCCACCACAGGTACTTCGAGTGCAATTACGGCGGCGGCGACGGCCTGCTCATCTGGGACGTGCTGTTCGGCACCTGGCACGACGGCTCCGACGAGGCCCACGAGCGCATGAAGCGGCGCCTGGCCAAGCGTCACTGGGCCGAGAAGGCGGCGGGCGCCGCATAGGCCCGCCCAGGCACGCGCCGTTGCGGGCCGGCGGCAGGCAGTGCATCCGGGAGATCGGTGCGATAGAAGCCGGGTGGTGCGGATCGCGCCGGCGGGGTGCGAAGCACCGCGCGCGGACACGGAGTGGGCTGTTGTTCCGCGCCCGACTTTGACCCCACTGGATTCAGAAAATTCAATAAGTTACGGTGCCGATCGGCGCCCAATCTACGCGCCGATCAACAGGATGCTGCTCTATAGCGGGCCGTCGCCGCCGGGATAGCAGAACGAGCTGCGCGGGGCGTAGAAGCCGAAGGTGACCTCCAGCGGCGACGCCGGGCGGAGCGCGTGGCACGAGTGCTCCGGCGCCAGGAACTCGAGCGAGAGCAGCTCGAAGCCGTCCGAAAGCTCGCCCACGTAGGCGTAGTTGCCGCTCATCAGGCGGCCGTCGACGGCGGTGATGTAGCGCAGGTGGCCGCGCGCGGTCTCGCCGATGCCGCCGCCCACGCGCGCCCTGCTGCGGATGATCGCCCGGTCGTCCCCGTCGTAGGTGGTGGCGGTCACCGTGTCGCCCGCGAGATCGAGCGTCGTGCGGCCGGGCACCGCCGGCACGCCCCGCTTCGCCGCGTAGTCCCGCATCACCGCGTTCGAGTTGAGATAGTGGGACCACCAGCGGCCGGGCGTGCCGTCCTCGAGGTCGAGACCGGCGAGGTCGAGCCCGGCGTAGGTGAGCGAGTAGGCGCCGAAGTGCGAGGTCTGCTCGTCGCTGTCCACGACGTACTGGTTGATGAAGATCGCCTGGTTCTCGGCCGGTGTGAGGCCGTCGGGCAGCAGGGCCGCCGCGGCAGCCGGGTCTTCCGGCACCCAGCAGAAGTAGAGCATCCGGGAATTGACGATCAGTTGCGGTGCAAGCGGTAGTGCCATGTTCCCGTCTCCCTCTCAGGCCGCGCGGGGCGGCGACGGTCCCGCGACCCGCCGCCCGCGCAGCCGGTTCGCGCCCCGTCTCAGCCGGCCCACAGGTTCTCGCGGACGAGGTCGTTCTGGGTGGCGATGATGCTCTCGCGCAGGATCTCGACGAGCGTGTCGATCTGATCGCGGGTGAGCGTCAGCGGCGGCGAGAGCACGTTCATGTGGCCCAGCGGGCGGACCAGCAGGCCGCGGCTCTGACAATGTTGGGTGATCCGCTTGCCGATCTTGGCGTCCGGCTCGAAGACCTCCTTGGTCTCCTTGTCCTTCACCGCCTCGACGCACATCATGAACTTGTTGCCCCGCACGTCGCCGATCAGCGGCAGGGTCAGCAGCTCGTTCAGGCGCTCCTCGAAGTAGGGGCCGACCTCGCGCACGTGGCCGCACAGGTCCTCGCGCTCCATGATCTCGATGTTCTTGACGCCGGCGGCGCAGGAGACCGGGTGCCCGGCATAGGTGAAGCCGTGGGTGAAGAGCGCGCCGTCGGACTGAGGCACGCTGATCACCTCGTAGATCGCATCGGAGAAGAGCGTCGCCGAGTGCGGGATGTAGCCCGAGGTGAGCCCCTTGGCCGAGGTGATGATGTCGGGGGTGAAGTTGAACACCGGCTCCGAGGCGAAGAAGTGCCCGAGCCGGCCGAAGCCGGTCACCACCTCGTCGGAGATGTAGAGCACCTCGTACTTCTCGCACACCGCCTTGGTGCGGGCGTGGTAGCCGGGCGGGGGCACGATCACGCCGCCGCCGCCCATGATGGGCTCGGCGATGAAGCAGGCGACGTTCTCCGGCCCCAGCTCGAGAATCTTGTTCTCGAGGTCGGCCACCTTCTCGTCGCAGAACGCCTCGACGCTCATGCCGTCCGGCCGCCGATAGGTGTTCGGCACCGGGATGTGGTGCACCATGTCGGGCGCGAGGTCGAAGCCCTCGTGGTTGGCCTTCACGCCGGTCATGGTCATCGCGAGGTAGGTCGAGCCGTGGTAGGCGTCGACGCGCGAGATGATCTTCTTCTTGTTCGGCTTGCCGAGGCGGTTGAAGTAGAAGTGGATCACGCGGATGGCGGTGTCGTTCGCCATCGACCCGCCGGTGCCGTAGAACACGTGGTTGATGGAGGCCGGCGAGATCTCGGCGAGCTTTGCCGCAAGCTCCGCCGCCGGCGGCGTGGTCAGGTGCGTGAAGGTCGAGTAGTAGGGGATGCGGCGCACCTGGTCGGCGATCGCCTGGGCCATCTCGTCCCGGCCGTAGCCGATGTTGACGCACCAGAGCCCGCCGATGCCGTCCATGTAGCGCTCGCCCTCGGCGTTGTAGACGTAGACGCCTTCGGCCTCGGCCATGACCTCGGAGCCTTCCTCCTTGAAGGTCGCGAAATCGGTCCAGGGGTGGATGTTGTGATCGCGGTCCTTCTGGCGAAGGTCGTCGTTGTCGTACTGGGTGAAATTGGCCCTCATCGCGCCCTCCTGTTGCTCCGCGCGCCAGCGGAAACCGGTGAAGCCAGAGCCTATCGCGAGCGGCACGCCACGTCGAACCGAGATTCGAAGGGCGCCGACCCGTGGCTCGCATGGCGGCCTTCCGGCATACTGCCGGCCTCGCAGGGCAAGAGACCGAGGAGGCGCAGGGATGCTGGTCGTTTGGGGCCGCAAGAATTCGATCAACGTGCAGAAGGTGATGTGGTGCGTGGGCGAGCTTGGCCTCGCGCACGAGCGGAAGGACGTGGGCGGACCCTTCGGCGGGCTGGATACGGCGAAATACGGCGCGCTCAATCCGAACAGGCGCATCCCGACCATCGTGGACGAGGACGGCACGACCGTCTGGGAATCGCATAGCTGCGTGCGCTACGTCGCGGCGCGCTACGGCGCCGGCAGCCTCTGGCCCGAAGACCCGTCGATAAGGGCGCGCGCGGACCTCTGGCTCGACTGGATGCAGACGACGCTGCTGCCGGACCTCGCGCCGGTCTTTCTCGGCCTCATCCGCACGCCGGAGGCCGAGCGCGACATGGCGAGGATCGAGCGCTGCATCCGCGCCATGGGCGAGTCCTGGCGCATCCTCGATGCCCACATGGAGGGGCGGCGCTTCGTCGCGGCGGAGACGCTCACCATGGGCGACATCGCGGCCGGCGCCGCCTGCTACCGCTACCACGCGCTCGACATCGAGCGCCCGGCGCTCCCCAACATCGCGGCCTGGTACGAGCGCCTGCAGGAGCGCGCGCCCTTCCGCACCCACGTGATGATCCCGCTGAGCTAGGCAATCTCAGACCGGATGGAATTGTAGCGGGTTGCTGCGGGTTCGCGTCCTCGCTTGCCGAACGGACGAAAAAGAGTCCCCCACCTCACCCCGGCCCTCTCCTCCCCAGGGAGGAGAGGGAGAAAAAGCTGGCGCCGCCTCGTTCTCCCTCCTCCTGGGAGGAGGGAGACAGGGGGAGGTGGGCATCCTTCGGGCTGTCGTGATCCGGAAGGGTCGGAAGTCGCTCCGGGCGGATCGCTTTGCCGGGCCGGCAGGCTTCATTCGTCGTCGGCATGCAAGCATGTCGCTACAGGGCATTGACCGGCGCGGCCGGAGTGTGCTTCCATCCGGCTACAGGACGCGCTCATCCAGAGCGGTGGAGGGACAGGCCCTTTGAAGCCGCGGCAACCGCTGAGAGCGGTGCCAATGCCTGATCGATGAGTCAGCCGAAGGCGGAACTCCGCTTCTCGGCGCTCGTAGAGCGCGTAGGAGACGAGAGGAGTAACGCCGGATGACGAGTCTCTGCGCCCAACCATTCGCCCCTCCGGGGGCCGCGTCCCAGTTCGACTGTACCTAGGCTACGGCCCGTAGCCGACCTCACCGGGTGATAGCGATGGGGACCCTGCGGTCCTCCACGCGTCTGGCACCGCCAGCGAGAGGGGCGGTGTCAGCGCCCGTCAACCATCTCAGCCAAGGAGAAGATCAATGTCCGACAGCAGCGCAGCCGCCAGCCTCAACGGCGTCAACGTCGAGTACCTGCTGGGTGCCCGCACTGCCCTGGGGGAGACCCCCGAAGCCGGCCAGTTCAAGTGGCGCGTCACCAACGAGTGGCTCCACGGCACGCACAGCAAGACGCACGTGGAGGGCTATTTCGGCCTCGGCGGCGAGCACGACCACAAGGCGGACTACACGTTCGAGTCCGATCATCCCCTGGTGTTCGCGGCCGAGGACAACGCCGCCACGCCGGTGGAGATCGTGCTCACGGGCCTCGCGAGCTGCCTGACCGCAGGCGTCGCCGCGGTCGCGCAGGTGAGGGAGATCCAGCTCCGCTCGGTCAAGGCCACGGTCGAGGCCGACATGGACATCGCCGGCATCCTGGGCGCCGATCCCGAAGTCCGGAACGGCTTCAGCAACGTGCGCGTCACCTACGACATCGACGCCGACGGCACGCCCGACGACATCAAGGCGCTGGTCGCCCAGTCGCAGAAGCGCTCGGCGGTCTACGATATCCTGACCAACCCGACGAACGTGACCGTCGACGTGGCCTGACCTGCGCCGTGCAGACCACGACCGTCGTGGTCGGGGCCGGTCATGCCGGCCTCGCCGTGAGCCATTGCCTCGCCGCGCGCGGCATCGATCACGTGGTGATCGAGCGCGGCGAGGTGGCCAACACGTGGCGGACGGAACGCTGGGAGTCGCTGCGCCTGCTCACGCCCAACTGGCAGACCAGGGTGCCCGGCCTCGCCTACGACGGTGACGATCCCGACGGCTTCATGACCATGACCGAGGTGGTGGCGTTCATCGAGCGCTACGCCCGGCTGGTCGCGCCCCCGCTCGAGACCGGCACCACGGTCGAATCGCTCACGGGCGCCGGCGACGGCTACGACGTCGTCACCGATCGCGGCAACTGGCGGTGCAGGGCCGTGGTGATCGCCTCCGGCGGGTTCAACCTGCCCAAGCTGCCGCCTGTCGCGGCGGCGCTGCCCGGCGGGATCGAATCGGTGACGCCGATGGATTACGCGCGGCCCCAGGCGTTGCCCGACGGCGGCGCGCTGGTGGTGGGCGCGTCCGCCACGGGCGTGCAGATCGCGGACGAGGTTCACCGCTCCGGGCGGGCGGTGACGCTCGCGGTGGGCGAGCACGTGCGCATGCCGCGCGTCTACCGCGGCAAGGACATCCTGTGGTGGATGGACCGCACCGGGCTGCACGACGAGCGCTACGACGAGGTCGACGACATCCTGCGCGCGCGCCGCGTGCCGTCCCCGCAGCTTGTGGGCACGCCCGAGCGGGCCACGCTCAACCTCAACACGCTGACCGATCTCGGCGTGCGCCTGGTGGGCTCGCTCGCCGGGTTCTCGGACGGCAGGGCGCAGTTCTCGGGCTCGCTCCTCAACAAGTGCACGCTGGCCGACCTGAAGCAGGGCCGGCTGCTCGGCACCATCGACGAGTGGGTCGACGAGAACGGGCTCGACGACGGGGTGGAGCCGCCGCACCGCTTCGAGCCGACGCGGGTGGAGGCGTCGCCGCCGCTCGCCCTCGACCTCGCACGGGAAGGGATCCGCACGGTGATCTGGGCGACCGGGTACGACGCCGACCACTCATGGATCGACCTCCCCGTGTTCGACCACAAGGGCAGGCTGCGGCACGACGGCGGCGTGGTGACGGGGGCGCCCGGCGTCTACCGGATCGGCCTCAACTTCCTGCGCCGCCGCAAGTCGAGCTTCATCCACGGGACCGAGGACGACGCCCGCGACCTGACGGAGCACCTGGCCGGCCACGTCGGGGCCTGAGGCCCCGGGAGCGTCAGGCCTCGGCCCAGCCGTCCTTGTGGGCGCAGAAGGTCTTCACGTCGAACACGGTGTGGGCGAAGAGCCACTGGCCGTCCCGCTTCACGAGCCGGTCGTCGTAGGTCGCGAGGATCCAGCGCGCCTCGTCCTTGCCCTCGTCGTTCAGCGCCGTGCACGGCATCAGCAGCCACCACTGGCCGCGCGCGGTATCGCCGTCCACGTCGATGATCTCGTTGAGCGCCAGATGGGCGGCGAAGCTGATCTGCTTGCCGACCTCGCGGACCATGTTGCCGAAGGCCTCGGCGCCCTCCTGCCGGCCGAAGGCCTCGCCCCCGTCCCAGACCGCGTCGGGCGTCATCAGCGTCACGATGTTGTCCGCGTCGTAGCCGGCGTCGGCATAGGCCATGTAGCGGTGCTTGAGGCGGCGGATGGCCTCGATGTCCTCGAGCCGCTGGATGCGTTCCGCCAGGGTGGCGCTCATGCTTCGGCCTCCACCCAGCCGTCCTTGTGCGGCTTCACGAAGTGGATGGTCGCGTTCAGCCTCTCGAACATCCAGGCGCCGTCGCGACGGACGTAGCGGTCGTCGTACTCGCCCAGCAGCCAGATCGCCGTCTTGACGCCCTCCATCATCATGGTGGCGGGCATGACGATCCACCACTGGCCGCGCGCAGTATCGCCGTCCACGTCGATCCGCTCGTTCATCACGAGGTGGCCGGCGAAGACGATCTGCGACGAGACTCCGGCGAAGAAGGCGCGGATCGCCTCGCGGCCCTCGTAGCAGCCGAAGTCGTCGCCGCCGTCCCAGACGCCGTCCTCGACGAACTGCGAGGCGATGCCGTCGGGATCGTAGCCGGCGTCGCAATAGGCGCAGTACTGGTGCTTGAGCCGCTTGATCGCCTCGATGGATTCGAGCGTTTCGACCCGGCGTTCGAGGTCGCTCACCGCCATGTCCTTCTCCCTTCGATTATACGCGGCGCCCGAGGATGCGAGAGCGCCGTCCGACCGGATGCAATGGCATCGAGTGGCCGCGTGTTCAAGTCTTCGGCCGCGGTGTGGCCCTCGATTCTCCCCACCTCACCCCGGCCCTCTCCTCCCCGGGGAGGAGAGGGAGAACGGGAGGCCGGCACTGTTCGGCTCCTGCGGTCGGGCAGGGGCGAAACAGGGCTAGTCGCGGACGGTGACCGGGTCGACGATATTGAGGCGCGTGATGTAGCGCTGGAAGATGAGCGCCAGGATCAGCGGAGGCGCGATGGAGAGCGCGCTTGCCGCCGAGAAGAGCGCGATTGGCGAATAGCCCACCGCCGTCAGCGGCGAGATCGCCAGCAGCGCCGGCGAGAGGGTCTGCCACTTGGTGCCGCCCACCAGGATGATCCCGAACAGCAGCTCGTTCCAGGCGAAGAGGAAGGCGATAATGAAGGCGGCGCTGATGCCGGGCGCCGCCATCGGGATGATGACGTACCACAGCACCTTGAGCCGGCTGCAGCCGTCGATGCGGGCCGCGCGCTCGACCTCCAGCGGCAGCGTCGCGAAATAGCCCATCAGCACCCAGGAGAGCAGCGGGATGATGCCGGTGAGGTAGGTCAGGATCAGCCCGCCCGGATCGCCGACTAGGCCCACCGTCCTGAACATCGTGAAGTAGGGGATCAGGATGGCGACCGGCGGCAGCACCCGGGTCAGCAGCAGGCCGAAGAGCAGCCCGGTCTTGGCCGGGAAGTGGAAGCGCCCGAAGGCGTAGCCCGCAAGCGTCGCGATGGCGGTGCCGATGATGGCGACCGGCAGCGCCACGACCAGGCTGTTGAGGAAGCCCTGGCCGATCAGCTTGGTCTGGCCGCCGAAGATCGCCTCCTTGTCGGCGTGGCCGAAGATGCGCTTGTAGTGCTCGAGCGTGGGCTCGTCGATTCCCTGGACGATGCCTTCGGTCAGTTCCGAATCGGTCATGAACGACGCCCAGAGCATCCAGAAGAAGGGAACGATCGTCCACAGCAGGACGAACAGCACCGAGAGCGCCACGAACAGCCTGAGGCTCGCTTCCCGTCTCATGGGCGGCTCAGGAGGACTCGGCCTCGATCGCCGCCCGCCGCTGCGCCGCGGCCACGCGGCTCTGCTTGGTGCGGCGCGTCATCAGCACGAAGTAGGCGACGGCGAGGATGGTCGCGATGATGATGAGGATGAACGACGCCGCCGACGCGAGGCCGTACTGCGAGAACTGGAAGTTGTAGCGGAAGATGAGCAGCGGCAGGATCTGGGTCGTCGTGCCGGGGCCGCCGCTGGTCATGGCGAAGACAAGGTCGAACTGTCGGAAGGCCTCCACGGTCACCACCACCAGCACGATCAGCACGGCGTAGCGGATGTGCGGCAGCGTCACGTGATAGAAGCGCGAGACGACGCCTGCCCGGTCGATCCGCGCGGCATTGTAGAGGTCCTGCGGAATGGTCTGCAGCGCGGCCAGGAAGAAGAACGTGCCGAGCGGCGCGATGTGCCAGGTGAAGGCCACCGCGAGCCAGAAGAGCGCCCAGTCCTTGTCGAGCCAGACATGGCCCGAACCCACGATCCCGAGCGGCTCGAGCACGCCGTTGAAGAAGCCCCAGGCGGGCTCCAGCATCACGGTCCACATGGTGGCGGTGACGACCTCGGAGACGGCCCAGGGCAGCAGGATCAGCGCGCGGAGGATGCCCCTGCCGGGGAACTCCTGGTTCAGCACGAGCGCCATGCCGAGCGAGAGGACGAGCGAGAGCACCACCGAGACAGCGGCGAAGTAGAGGCTCTTCAGCGTCGCCGACTGGGTCTCCTCCTCGAACAGCGCCTCCGCCCAGAGGTCGAAGCCGACGTACTCGCTCGAGCGCAGGATGACGTTGGTCTCGTGCAGGCTGAGCCAGAAGGAGTAGGCCAGCGGCACGATGATGATGACCACGTGGAAGAGCAGCACGCCGATGACGATGGTGAGCGCGAACTGGGCGTCGGTCAGGCCGCCTCGCCCGCGCCAGGCCGCGACGCGCTGGAGCGCCGTCATGCGCGCACGCCCGCGCTGCCGGCGTCAGTCCGGATGGATCCGGTGGCCGGCATCGTCGAAGAGGTAGATGTTCGCGTGCGGCAGGCAGAGGGGGATGCGCTCGCCCACCCGCACCTTGAGGTCGGGCCGCGCCCGCACCTTGAAGAGGTGCGATTCCTCGCCGAGGCCCGATTCGTCCTCGAACAGGATGTCGAGGAAGAGGTCCGAGCCCACCGGCTCGGTGGCGAAGATGTTGCCGTGGACGGTGGCGCCCTGGGCCGCGTCGTCGCCCACCTCCACGCTCTCCGGCCGGATGCCGAGCGTGACCGCCTGGCCGGAAGTAGCGGACGAAGAGGCAGCCGCGGGCAGCTCCACGGCGACGTTGCTGCCCTCGAAGCGCAGGCCGCCGCCGCCGTTCGCAAGGCGGCCCGAGAGGAAGTTCATGCCCGGATTGCCGAGGAAGCCCGCGACCATCAGGTTGGCAGGCCTGGTGTAGATGTCGTCCGGCGGGCCGAGCTGCAGCATCACGCCGCTGTCCATCACCGCCACGCGGTCCGCCATCGTCATGGCCTCCACCTGGTCGTGGGTGACGTAGACGAAGGTGGCGCCCAGCCGCTCGTGCAGTTTCTTGACCTCGACCCGCATGTCCACGCGGAGCTTCGCATCCAGGCTGGACAGCGGCTCGTCGAACAGGAACACGGCGGGATCGCGCACCACCGAGCGGCCGAGGGCCACGCGCTGGCGCTGGCCGCCGGAGAGCTGATGCGGCCTGCGGTCCAGCAGCTCGCCGATCCTGAGCAGGTCGGCGGCGGCGCGCACGCGCTGGTCGGTCTCCGCCCGCGGCGTGCGCGCCATGCGGAGCGGGAACGAGATGTTCTGATAGACCGTCATGTGCGGATAGAGCGCGATGCTCTGGAACACCATCGCGATGTCGCGCTTGTCCGGCGGCACGTGCTCGACGCGCTCGCCGCCGATGGAGATATGGCCCGCCGTCGGCCGCTCCAGCCCCGCGATCATGTTGAGAGTCGTCGTCTTCCCGCACCCCGACGGGCCGAGAAGAACGACGAACTCTCCGTCCTCGATGTGGAGGGACACATCGTCGACCGCGAGCGTCTCACCGAAGGTCTTGGTGATGTTCTCAAGCGTGACGGTCGCCATGCGCCCCTCCCTGCTGCGCGCCGGGCACGGTCAGGCCGGCCCGGCGTCCTCGGGCCAGTCGGCCTCAGGCCATGTAGAAGTGCGTGCGCGTGCCCTCGGTGTACTTCTTCTGGAGCTTGTCCCAACGCTTGCGCGTCTTCTCCGCCACCTCCTTCGGCGTCGTGTCGCCGGAGACGAGCAGGTCGTTGGCGATCATGTCGAAGGTGTAGGTATCCCACTCCTGGTGCCAGGGCGACTTGAGCAGGTTCGGCCCGAGCGAGCGCCCGCGGCCCTCGGTCTGCCAGTTGAGCTGGGTCTCGCCCAGATCGCCGTGCATCCACTCCAGCAGCGCCGCCTTCACCTCCGGGTCCTCGTAGACGGACTGGTAGGGGATCGGCAGGTTGGCCTTGAGCGCCCAGCGCTTGTGGGTGTGGTACTCGCCGGCGCCGTTCTTGTGGCCGTAGAACTTCATCAGCTCCCACGCCCGCAGCACGTCTTCGTCGCTGCGCTCGTGCGTGCCGGTGCAGAGCAGCGCGTGGCCCACCAGCACGGTGTCGTGCGTGGCGCCCGGCATCACCGGGTTCATCAGGTTGTAGTCGCCGATCTGCGCGTTGGCGCGGTCGCCGTAGATGAAGTGGCAGTAGTCCATGTAGGAGTGGAAGGCGTGGTCGCCCGTGACCCACAGGTCGATCATCGTCGACTCCTGCGTGGTCAGCACGCCCTTCGGCACCAGGTCCTCGTCCCACCACTGCTTCCAGTCGGTGAGCACCTTGGTGAACGGCGTGTCGGGGCCGTAGGTGGCGTTCAGGTCCGCATCGACGAACTGCTCGCCCTCCGAGAAGCACTGCGCGATCAGCGCCCAGGGCACGCCCGTCCAGGAGTTGTACCAGGCAGGCAGGATCGGCTGCTCGCAGATGCCCTTGGCCTTCATCTCCTGGGCGATCTTCGTGATCTCGTCCCAGGTCTGGGGATAGTCGCTGACGTTATCGGTCGCCTCGAAGCCCCAGTTGCCGAGGTGCTTCATGTTGAGGTAGGTGCAGAACGGCCCGCCGTTGTAGTAGGTGAGGCCGAGATAGTCGCCGTTGTAGGCGAAAGTGTCCTGATCCAGACCCGGGATCATCTCGCTGCGGATCTGCTCCAGCCCCGGCATGTCGTCGACCGGCCTGATCCAGCCGGCGGCATGCCAGCGCGACGCCTGGCCGCGCTGGGCATAGAACATGTCGAGAGGTGCGCCGGAGGCGAGCTTGGTCTCCAGCACCGCGGCGTAGTCGCCGGGGATCGGCTGAAGCTCGACGTTCTCGTTCTGCTCGGCCATGAAGAGATCGGCGTTCGAGGTCACGATCTCGCTGCCCCACGGCCAGAACCCGAAGATCAGCGGGTCCTTGTCCTGCGCCAGCGCGGGCATGCCGCCGAGGGCGCCGGCGGCGGCGAGCCCGGCTGCGCCGGCGGCGGTTCCTTTCAGGAAGCTGCGCCGGCTCATCGAGGGCGGAAGCTGCCCGTAGTTGCTGGTGTTGATCTTGATGCTCATGTGTCTCCTCCCCTCCGAAGTCCGATACCGCGAGAGCCCACCTCGCCGAGGCTCGTTCTCGCGGCTCCATCCCGACGATCGACCTCCCGGCCCACCGGCGGCTGGTTCGTTCGATCGCCATTAGCGCTCACACGACAATGACGAGTCAAGCCTACCCGGAATTGGGTAGGCAGGCGCCTCCGACGGTTGACCGGGGATCGGGGGGTAGCGTTGGAGCGCCCCGGACGGCGGGATAGACTGAGGCGGAGCGGGAGCGGAGGGGAGGCCGATCATGCGCGACGGGTTTGTTCATCCTTACGTGCCGAACGCGGCACCGGCGGCGCGGCGGAAGCTGCTGGAGGCGATCGGCGCGGACGACGTGGCGGACCTCTACGCCGCAATTCCGGAAGCGCTCAGGGTCCAGGGCCTGCTCGACCTGCCGCCGGCGCTCCCCGGCGAGCACGACCTGCGCCGGCATCTGGAGGAGATCGTCTCGCGCAACCGGCCCTGCACCGGGACCTGGCTCAACTTCTGCGGCGCGGGCTGCGCGCAGCACTACGTGCCGGCCATCGTGGACGAGATCGTTCATCGCGGCGAGCTGCTCACGGCCTACGGCGGCGGCACGTATTCGGACCACGGCAAGAACCAGGCGCTCTTCGAGTTTCAGAGCCTGATGGGCGAGCTGGTGGGGATGGAGGTGGTGTCGACCCCCACCTATGACTCAGGCGCCGCGACCGGCAGCGCCGCCATGATGGCCTGCCGCATCACCGGCCGGCGCGGCGTGCTGGTGCCGGAGACCATGAGCGCGGACAAGCGCGCGCAGCTCCGGGGCTTCACCAAGCCGTTCGCGACGGTGGGGACGGTCGCCCGCGATCCCGCGACGGGAGGCACCGACCTCGCCGACCTCAGGGCCAGGGTCTCGGGCGAGACCGCGGCCGTGGTGATCGAGAGCCCCGGCTACCTCGGCCTCATCGAGACCGAGGCGGCGCAAATCGCCGACATCGCCCACGAGGCCGGCGCCCTGCTGATCGCGGGCGTCGACCCGATCTCCCTCGGCGTGCTCGCGGCGCCGGCCGACTACGGCGCCGACCTCGTCGTCGGCGACCTGCAGCCGCTCGGCATCCACATGTACGCGGGCGGCGGCAACGGCGGCTTCATCGCGAGCCGGGACGAGGCGCGCTTCGTCGCCGAGTACCCCTCCATCCTCTTCAGCATCGCGCCGACGGGCGGGGGGAACAGCTCGGGCTTCGGCTTCGGCTGGTCGACCATGGAGCGCACCTCCTACGACACGCGCCACGACGCCACCGACTACACCGGCACGACCCAGTGGATCTGGGGCATCGGCGCTGCGGTCTATCTCTCGCTCATGGGCCCAGACGGCATGGCCGAGATCGGGCGCGGCATCATGCAGCGCGCGCGCTTCGCGGCGGAGCGGATCGCGGGCCTCCCCGGCGTCTCCGTGCCGCACCTGGAGCGGCCCTTCTTCAAGGAGTTCGTGGTGGACTTCTCCGGCACGGGGCGGACCGTCGCGGCCATCAACGGGGCGCTGCTCGCGGCCGAGATTCACGGCGGCAAGGACCTGAGCGGCGAGTTCCCGGCGCTCGGCCAGTCGGCCCTCTACTGCGTCACCGAGATGCACGGGGCGGCCGACATCGAGAGGCTGGTGTCCGCGCTCGGGGAGGCGGTCCGATGAGCGAGCGCACGGGAAGCGGCTTCCACGCCGCCCGCTGGGACGAGCCCCTCATCGACGAGATCGGCGGCGAGGCCGGGCGCGGCCTCATGCCGCCGGCGGTGGACGGCGCCATCGCCGATGCGGTGGGCGACGTCGCCGCGGCGCTGCCCGAAGGTGTTGGACGCGCAGCGCCGCCCGCGCTGCCCGCGCTGCCGCAGCACCGGGTGCTGCGTCACTTCCTCCGGCTCTCGCAGATGTCCATGGGCTTCGACGTGACCGCCGACATGATGGGCACCTGCACCATGAAGTACAGCCCCAAGGTGCACGAATACGTGGCCCGCATGCCGGGCTTCGCCGACGTCCACCCGCTGCAGGACCCGGAGACGCTGCAGGGCACGCTGGAGATCCTCTACCGCTTCAACCGCATGATGTGCGAGATCGCGGGCATGGACGCCTTCACCTTCCAGCCGGCGAGCGGGGCGCAGGGCATCTACACCAACGCCTGCCTGATCCGGGCCTGGCACGAATCGCGCGGCGAGGGCGGCAGGCGGGACGAGATCATCACCACCGCCTTCTCGCATCCGGCGGACGCGGCGACGCCGGCCGTGGCGGGCTTCAAGGTCATCACGCTGATGCCGGGCGAGATGGGGTTTGCGGAGGTCGATGCGCTCAAGGCCGCGGTCTCCGAGCGCACCGCCGGGCTCATGCTGACGAACCCCGAGGACACCGGGCAGTACAACCCGAACATCCGCGAGTTCGTGGACATCGTGCACGAGGCGGGCGGGCTCTGCGCCTACGACCAGGCCAACGGCAACCCGCTGCTCGGCATCGTGCGGGCCGGCGATACCGGCTTCGACATGTGCCAGTTCAACCTGCACAAGACTTTCTCCGCGCCGCACGGGGCCATCGGGCTGGGCTGCGCCGCGGTGGGCGTCAAGGCGCACCTGGAGCGCTTCCTGCCGCGCCCGCTGGTGACCTTCGACGGGGAGCGCTACGGCCTCGACCATGAGCCGGGCGACGGGATCGAGAAGATCCGCGCCTTCATCGGCAACGTGCACGCGGTGCTGAAGGCCTACGCCTGGGTGCGGAGCCTGGGCGCCGAGGGCTTGCGCGCCGTGGCCGAGACCGCCGTGCTCAACAACAACTACATGCTGCACCACATCAGGCAGATCGCGGGCACGTCGATCCCCTGGCCCGCCAACACCTGGCCCAAGCTGGAGCAGGTCCGCTACAGCTGGGAGCCGCTCTACGAGGAGACGGGCGTCGCCAGCCACGACGTGCTGAACCGCATGGTCGACTTCGGCGTGCAGCACTACATGGAGAGCCACGTGCCGATGCTGGTGCCGCAGCCGTTCACGCTGGAGCCCGGCGAATCGCTCACCATCGAGGAGATGGACCATGTGCTGGACGCGCTGCGCCGGATCGCCGACGAGGCGCGGAGCGATCCCGAGCACGTGAAGGCGAGCCCGCACAGCGCGGCGATCCCGGCCATCGACGGCGACGTGATGGAGGATCCCGACTGCTGGGCGTTCACGTCCCGCGCCTACCGGCGCAAGCGCGGCAACTGGGCCAACGTGAAGCGGGGGCAGGGCGGCCACGGGGGCGGCGGCTACGGCTGAGCGGATGGCGACGGCGGGGGGGCCGGCCCTCGGCCTCATCGTCAACCCCATCGCCGGCATGGGCGGCAGCGTCGGGCTCAAGGGCACCGACACGGCTGCGATCCTGAGCGAAGCCCGCGCCCGCGGCGCGGAGCCGCAGGCCGCCCGGCGGGCGAAGGTCGCGCTGGACGCCCTTGCCGCCGCGCGGCCCTCTCTCGAGCTTCTCGCCGCCCCCGGCCCGATGGGCGAGCGGATCGCGCTCGAAGCCGGTCTCAGGCCGGCCGTCGCAGGCCACCCGGCCGAGGGCGAGACCGGGGCTGCGGACACGCGGGCAGCGGCCGAAGTCATGGCGGCGGCCGGTGTGCGGCTGATCCTCTTCGCCGGCGGCGACGGCACCGCGCGCGACATGGCGGCCGCGCTGGGCGACCGGGTGCCCGTGATCGGCGTGCCGGCCGGCGTGAAGATGCACTCGGCGGTCTATGCCACGAGCCCCCGCGCCGCCGCCGACCTGGCGCTTCGCGCGCTCGGCCGGGAGATCGAGGCGCGCCCGCGCGAGGTCATGGACATCGACGAGGAGGCATTTCGCGCCGGCGCCGTCTCGGCCAGGCTTTACGGCTATTTGCCAGTTCCTTATGCGCCTGGTCTCACACAGAACGTGAAGGCGGGCGGGGTCAGCGGCGATCGGGAGGTGCTGGCCGGCATCGCGGCCGAGATCGCAGGGCGGATGGAGGCCGGGCGGCTCTACATCCTGGGGCCCGGCACCACCACGCGGGGCGTCGCGCAGGCCCTCGGGTTGCCCAAGACCCTGCTCGGGGTGGACCTCGTGCGGGACGGGGCGCTGCTTGCCGCCGATGCGAGCGAGGGCGATATCTTGCAGGCGCTGGCAGACGGCCCTGCCGGCGCCATCGTCGTCACTCCCATCGGCGGCCAGGGGCATTTCCTGGGCCGCGGCAACCAGCAGATCGGTGCCCGCGTGGTGAAGCAAGTGGGGCTCGACCGCCTCCTCGTCGCGGCGACGCCGGAAAAACTCGCGTCGCTCGGGGACGGCACGCTCCACGTCGATACCGGCGATCCCGCGCTCGACAGCGCGCTCGCCGGCTGGCGCCGCGTCATCACCGGCTTCGGCACCGAGGCGGTCTGCCGCGTGGCCCCATGAGGCGGGGCGGCTCCCTTGAGCCGGGACGGGCGTTCCCGCAGGATGGCGGGGCCTCGGCGGGGCAGGGGAGGATGGGATGACGACGCTCAACTGGGGTGTGCTCGGCGCCTCGTTTTTCGCCATCGAGCACATGATCCCGGCGCTGCAGCAGACCGCCTGCGTGCGCGTCCACGGCATCGCGAGCCGCGAGCTGGCCAAGGCGGAGGCGGTGGCGGAGCAATTCGGCCTGTCTCAGGCATACGGCGACTACGAGTCCATGTTGGCCGATCCCGCCATCGACGTGGTCTACAACCCGCTGCCCAACCACCTCCACGTGCCGTGGACGGCGAAGGCGGCACGGGCCGGCAAGCACGTGCTGTGCGAGAAGCCGATTGCGCTCGACGCAGCCGAGGCGGCCACCCTGATCCCCGTGCGCGACGAGACCGGCCTGCAGATCCAGGAGGCCTACGTCGTGATCCACCACCCGCAGTGGCAGCGGGTGAGAGCGCTGGTGCGTGAGGGCCGCATCGGCCGGCTGCGGGCGATCCAGGGCTGGTTCAGCTACCATCTCCACGACCCCGACAACATCCGCAACAAGCGGGAGATGGGCGGCGGCGGGCTGCTCGACATCGGCGTCTACCCTCTGCTCACCGGGCGCTACGTCTTCGGCGCCGAGCCCATACGCGTGTTCGCCGCCATCGAGCGGCACCCCGAATGGGACGTGGACGTGTTGGCCAGCGCGGTGCTTCAGTTTCCCGACGGCATCCAGAACTTCACCTGCGCGACGCTGCTTGCCGGCCACCAGCACATGGTGATTCACGGCGACGAGGGGCGGATCGAGGTGCCCGATCCCTTCGCCCAGTCGCCGAGCCGCGAGGCCCGGATCAAGGTCTACGGCTCGGGCGCGATTTGGGAGCCGGACGACCCGGAGGTCGAGACGCTGGCGAAGGTCAATCAATACGTGCCACAGGCCGAGGCGTTTTGCGCCGCGGTGCGGGGCGAGGCGCCGCCGGCCTTTCCGCTGGAAGAGTCGGTCAAGATGATGCGGGTGCTGGACGCGCTCGCGCGCTCCGGCGAGAGCGGCCGGTGGGAGGAGGTCGGCGCCTGATGGCTCGGTGCGGCGGGCGGTCGCTGCCTCCGGCAGCGCGGGCGACAGTCGCTGCCGCCGGCAGCGCGCGAGCGCAGTCGCTGCTATAACGGGCCGCAGCGGGCCGGGGCAGGGGAGGCGACATGACGACGGCACCATCGGAGGCGCTCAAGCTCTACGGCACGGAGCAGGAGGCGCCGGCGGCGCGGACGCTCAGCGCGGGCGCGCTCACGGCCTCGCTTGACGCCGGCAAGCTCCGCTGGATCCGCTATGGCGGCACGGAAGCCCTGCGCGGCCTCGCCTTCGTGGTGCGCGGCTCGGGCTGGGAGACATATGCGCCGCAGATCGCGAACCTGGAGATCGAGGAGGGCGAGGGCGGGTTCCGCGTGGGCTACGACGCCCGCATCGAGTCTCCCGACGGCGTGCTCGCCTACCGCGCCGACATCGTGGCGGACGACGAGCGACGCCTCGTCTTCACGGTCGAGTTCGAGCCGGAGACCGCGTTCAGGACCAGCCGCACGGGCTTCGTCGCGCTGCACCCGGTGGAGGGGGTGGCGGGCGAGCCCTGCGCCATCACCCACGGCGACGGCACGGTGGAGGAGACGCGCTTCCCCGGCCTCATCATGCCGCTGCAGCCCTTCTTCGACATTTCCGCCATGCGCCACCGGGTCGCGCCGGGGGTGTGGCTCACCTGCCGGTTCGAGGGCGCCGACCCGTGGGAGACGGAGGACCAGCGCAACTGGACCGATGCGTCCTACAAGACCTACTACCGCCCGCTGGCGCTGCCCTATCCCTACCCGCTGGCGGCGGGCGAGCGGCTGCGCCAAGTCGCGACGCTGACCTTCGAGGGGAGCGCCCAGCCGGCCGCCGCGGGCGCGGGCGAGGACGACGCCATCGCGATCGCCGTCGGCGGCGGGACCGGCACGCAGATGCCCGAGATCGGGCTCGGCGTCGCCAACCTCGAGCGCGCGCACCTGGGCCACGGGCTCGACCTGCTGGAGGCGCTGGGGCCGGGGCATCTCGTCTGCGAGTGCGACCCGCGGGACGAGCACGCGGCCGAGGCGCTGGCCGCCGGCCGCGGGCTCGCCGAGGCGCTCGGCGCCGGGGTCGTGCTGGAGATCACGGTGCCCTGCGAGCGGCCCGTGCTGGACGAGCTGGCGGCGGTGGCCGAGATCGCCGCACAGGCCGGGCTCAAGCCGGATGCGATCGTGCCGGAGCAGGCGCGGCTGCTCAAGTTCACGCTGGAGAAGATCCCGGCCCTCGGAATCCCCGACTTCGACGAGGTCTATGCCGCGGCGCGGGCGGCCTTCCCCGGCGTGCGGCTGGGCGGCGGGGTCTTCACCAACTTCACCGAGCTGAATCGCAACGTCGCCGAGCCCGCGCTCTTCGACTTCCTGACCCACGCCACCTGCGCCGTGGTGCACGAGCCGGACGACCGCTCGGTGATGGAGACGCTGCAGACGCTGCCGGACATCGTCGCCTCGGCCAAGGCGTGGGCCGGCGGCAAGCCCTACCGCATCGCGCCGAGCGCCATCGGCATGCGCTTCAACCCCTACGGGCCGGACGTCCACCGGAATGCCGACAACGGGCGCTACTCCTTCAACCGCCAGGACCCGCGCCACCGGGCCCTGCTGGGGGCTGCGTTCACGCTGGGCTACGCCGCCCGGGTGGCGCCGCTCGGGATCGAGGCGCTGGCGTTCGGCCAGCCCTCCGGCGCGCTCGGCATGGTCTACCGCAGGACCGGCGACCCGCAGCCCTGGTTCGACGACCTCGCCGGGCCGGCGGTGCCGCCGCTCTACCACATCGTCTCGGCGCTGGCGGCGGCGAAGGGAGCGGCCGTTCGCGCGGTCACCAGCGGCGATGCGACCCGCGTGCTGGGCCTCGCCTACGAGAGCGGCGGCGGCACGCTGCTCTGGCTCGCCAACCTCACGCCGGAGACGCAGGCCGTCACGGTCTCGGGCCTCTCGGGGAGCGGGGCGACCGTCGGGCGGCTGGACTCCAGCAATTTCGTGGACGCGGCCAGCGACCCGGCTGGGTTCGCGGCAAGCCGGGGCGAGCCGGGGGACCCCAGCCGCCTCGCGCTCGCGCCGTTCGCGGTCGCGCGCATCGAGACCGGCGGCTGAGCGACACAGGAATCCGACGGACCGAAGATAAAGGGTTGGAGGACATGGCAGAACACGCCCTCAAGGAGATGAGCCGCCACGGCCGGCTCAAGGTTGGCACCTTCGTGGTGGAGTTCAACACGCCGGGGATCGGGCAGATCCTCAAGGCCGCCGGCTGCGAGTTCGCGCTGCTCGACATGGAGCACTCGGGCTTCGGCTTCGAGGCGATCAAGCAGACGCTGCGCTACATGCAGGCGGGCGACATGCCGACGATCGTGCGCGTGCCGTCGCGCGAGTATCACCACGCGGCGCGGGCCATGGACATGGGGGCCGAGGGCATCATGCTGCCGATGGTGGGCTCGGCGAAGGTGGCGCGCGAGCTGCTGAGCTACGTCAAGTACGCGCCGGACGGCGAGCGCGGCGTCGCGCTGCAGATCGCCCATGACCGCTACGCGCCGGGGCCCGTGCAGAAGAAGCTGCGCGACGCCAACCACCGCTGCACCTTCGTCGCCCTGATCGAGACCGCGGAAGGGGTGGAGAACGCCGACGAGATCGCGGCGATCGAGGACGTCGACGTGCTCTGGATCGGCCACTTCGACCTCTCGGTCTCCATGGGCATCGCGGGCCAGTTCGACCATCCCGACTTCGAGGCGGCGGTGGCGCGTGTCGTCCGGGCCGCGAAGACGCACAACAAGTCCCTCGGCCGGCTGGTGCCGAACGTCGAGACAGGCGCTGCGCTCTTCGGGGAGGGGTTCGACTTCATCTGCTATTCGGGCGACGTGTGGCTGCTGCAGCAGGCCATGCGCGAGGGGGCGGACGGCCTCCGCGCCCAGTGCAAGCGGGGCCGGCGGCGGCCGAAAAGATAAGGGAGATCAACGAGTATGGCTGACAAGTTCAGAATTGCGCTGAGCGCGGACTTTCTCGATGCGGACGGCGAGCCGCTCTTCCCCATGTTCGACCGGACGCCGCTCGACGAGGACCCGGACATCGAGTGGCGCTACCTGGAGAACACGGAGGGGCCGGTGGACGCGTCGGAGCTGGCGGGCCACGACGCGCTCATCCTGCTGGCCCAGCGCTTCGACCGGGTCAGCGTGCCGGCGGACGGCCGCCTCGCCATGGTCGCGCGCTTCGGCGTGGGCTACGACAGCGTGGACGTGCCGGCCTGCACGGAGAACGGCATCGCGCTCGTCATCACGCCGGACGGCGTGCGCCGCCCGGTGGCCGTCGCCATCATCGCGCTGATCCTCGCCGTCACCGGCAAGCTGCTGATCAAGCACGAGCTGACCATCGAGGGGCCGCCCGGCTACGCCAAGCGGGGCGGGCACATGGGCGTGGGCCTCGTGGGCAAGACGCTGGGCTCCGTCGGCATCGGCAACATCGGGGCCGAGATGTTCCGCCTGGCCAAGCCCTTGGACATGAACTTCATCGCCTGCGACCCCTACGCCGATGCGGCGGTGGCGGAAGAGCTTGGCGTGCGGATGGTCGATCTCGACACGCTCTGCAGCGAGGCGGACATCCTGACCGTCAACTGCCCGCTCAGCGACGAGACCCGCCACATCGTGAACGGGCGCCTCATCGGCCTGATGAAGCCGACGGCCTACCTGGTGAACACCTCGCGGGGCGGCACCGTGGATCAGAAGGCGCTGACCGCGGCGCTGCAGGAGGGGCGCATCGCCGGCGCCGGCCTCGACGTGCTCGACCCCGAGCCGCCGGACCCGGCCGACCCCATCCTCAAGCTCGACAACGTGGTGTTCACGCCCCACGCGCTGGCCTGG
>JAPPMY010000168.1 GCA_028818855.1 Rhodospirillales bacterium | reverse complement strand
TCTTGGCACAATTGATCTTGCTGTTCTCTACATGCCCCGCGATCGAGCGGGCCCGCTTATTTTCGGCCGCTACGAGGTCGAAGAGGACGGCCGCATGGGTGTCCGCTCCCCAGCGGTCTCTCCAGATGGCGTCATTGGCAGTCTCGCGACCGCTCCTGTCGCGTTCGAACTGACGCCGGCTCTCGGGAGTAAGTGTGAGGCTGCCGGAACGCAGCCACGTCTGGCGGTGCGCGAAGATGCGTCTGATCTTGCCCCCGTCGGAGGACGCGGCGAGATGCTGCAGGAGAGCCGACTTGCCGGAGCCGTTGGGCCCGACGACGAAGATCTGCTCGCCGGCTTCGAGTTCGATCGCTAGAGGAGGGCCGGAGGGCTGCGGGATCGACCACTGCATGAGATTTGTGCGCGTAGAACGAGACGAATGAACATGCCGATATGCGTGGGACGGCACAAGGTGAAGCCTGATCGACGGGACCCAGCGGTATCGGTACTTGTTGCGCTTGCGGCATTTATAATCAATCTCCGTCCGGACGAAGGAGGCCCGGTATGGCAACAAGGACTGAGTCGGGGATACCGCTCGGCACTCCGAGCGCAGGCGATGCGGCGCTCGCGGACCGGGCGGCCCGGGTGCTGGAAGCTCCGATCGAAGGGACTCAGCCGGTATCGGTACGGTTCGGCGACCAAACCGTGGATATCCCGGCGCCGGCGCTGCGCCTGCTCCGCGAGGCGCTCGACGGTCTGACCGCACGCGACCAGAAACTCGGCCTGCAATAGGCGATGGCCGGTCCGAGGGCGTTGCTGGACGCCACAGGCTGCGGCGGTTCGCTTCGAACCGATACTTGGGGACTTTGCACTGGCATCGCGGTTGCCGCGGCTATATTCCTTCCAGAATGGCAGAAAGATAAACGATGCCGGCCACTGCTCCTCGGACGTTGACGGCCAACGAGGCGGCCTGCGTGACCGGCGTGCCCCTCAGGCAGGTACACCGCATCATCGACACGGGGGTTCTGGGCAGCGCTGCCGCACGCCGCGAGGGATCCCGCCTCGTCCATTGCGACGGCCTGGTGGGCCTGAAGCTCGTCCATGAAACTACGGCGATCTTCACCCTTGACGGGCGCCGGCGCCTGGTTCGCTACCTGCTCGATCATCCAGAGGCGGAGACAGCTTGCGTGGACGACGTCTCGGTCGGCGTGCGGGAGATGCAGGAGGAGGTGCGGAGAGGACTGTCCCGCCTGGCGCGGGCGCGGGAGACGATCCCTGCCTGTGACACCGTGCTCTCCGGCACGCCCTGCGTGATGGGAACCCGCATCCAGCACACGACATCGCCGAGATGCTCGCCAACGGCGACCGGATCAGCGCGATCCGCGATGCCTGGCCGGTGCTGACGGTGGAGCAGATCGAAGCGGCGGACCTCTACGCCCGGGCCTATCCCCGGCGGAGCCGCCCCCGGACTCCGCCTGCCTAGCGGTCGCGCAAGCCGGTCGCCTCGGGCGAGGCGGCTCTCGATGAACCGCCTAGGCCGCGTTGAAGTTCCCGATCGACGAATGCATGGGCCCGGGCTGGTGGCTGTTGAATCTCTTGCAATATTGACCCGTTTTCGGGGTGAATCTCGTCCAAAATTGACCCACCCCGCAGAATCTGAATCAGGTGCCTCGCAACACCAACAAGGCGGCGAGGCAGGAGATGTTGTCAATGGAGTCATTTGCGAAGATCCGGCGTGCGAGCAAGGTCCGGAAGGAGTCGATCCGCGCCATTTCGAAGAAGATGGGCGTGTCGCGCAACACGGTGCGCAAGGCCCTCCGTTCCGGGGAGGCGGCGCCGGGCTACCGGCGCTCGGTCCAGCCGCGCCCGAAGCTCGGCCCGTTCGTCCCGGCGCTGGAGCAGATGCTGGAGCGCAACGCCGAGAGGCCGAGGCGCGAGCGCCTCAGCCTGAAGCGGATATGGCGGCTTCTCGCCGACCAGGGGTGCGACGCGGGCTACAACGCGGTATGCCGATACGCCGCCGAATGGCGGCAGCGGCAGGGAACCGGGGCGTCGAGGGCGTTCGTCCCGCTGGCGTTCGATCCGGGCGAGGCCTACCAGTTCGACTGGAGCCACGAGTTCGCGGTCCTCGGCGGCGCGACGTCGAAGCTGAAGGTGGCCCACCTGCGCCTGTGCCACAGCCGCATGAGCTGCGTGCGGGCCTATCCGCGCGAGACCCAGGAGATGGTGTTCGATGCCCACAACCGCGCCTTCGAGCAGTTCGGCGGGTCCTGCCAGCGCGGCATCTACGACAACATGAAGACCGCGGTCGACGCGATCTTCGCGGTCCGGGACCGGCAGTTCAACCGCCGCTTCCTGGAGATGTGCTCGCACTTCCTTGTCGAGCCGGAGGCCTGCACGCCGCGGGCCGGCTGGGAGAAGGGACGCGTCGAGCGCCAGGTCGGCGACGTCCGCGAGCGGCTGTTCCGGGAGCGGCCGCGCTTCGACAGCCTCGAGGATCTGAACGCCTGGCTGGCCGAGGCCTGCGACCGCCATGCGCGCTCGCATCCGCATCCGGACCATCCGGAGATGACGGTCTGGGAGGTGTTCCAGCGCGAGGAGCGCCGCTGCCTGATTCCGTGGTGCCGCCCCTTCGACGGCTACCGGTCGCGCACCGCAGTCGCCACGAAGACCTGCCTGGTGCTTGTCGACGGCAACCGCTACAGCGTCGAGGCGCGGGCGGCGCTGCGCCGGGTGGATGCGCTCGCCTACGCCGACCGGGTCGAGTTCAGGCTCGACGGCGAGACGGTCGGAAGCCATGCGCGCCGCTTCGGCCGGGGCCAGACGGTCTACGACTGGCTCCGCTACCTGCCGGTGCTCAGGCGCAAGCCCGGGGCGCTCCGCAACGGCGCCCCGTTCCGGGACTGGGAGCTTCCCGTCCCGATCGCCGAGGTCCGCAAGCGGCTCGGCGAGCTGGAGGACGGCGACCGCCAGGTGGTGCGCATCCTGTCGGCGATCCCGGACAGCGGGCTCGACGAGGTGGCCTCGGCCTGCGCCGAGGCTCTCGCCTCCGGCGCGGCCGGAAGCGACCATGTCCTGAACATCCTGTCGCGGCGGCGCGACCCCGGGCCGCAGCCCGAGATCGAGATCCCGGAGCGGCTCCGCCTCTCGGTCGAGCCGGAGGCCGACTGCGGGCGCTACGACGCGCTGAGGCAGGCCCCCCGATGAGGCGCGCCGAGATCGTGGAGATGATGGCCGCCCTCGGCCTGAAGGGGATGAGGGCCGCCTGCGACGAGGCTCTCGCCGACGCCGTCCGGCGCGGCTGCCGGCCCGAGAGGCTCCTCGGCGACCTGCTGAAGGCCGAGATCGAGGACAAGCGGGCGCGCTCGGTCAAGTACCAGATGACGGTCGCCCGGCTGCCCGCGGCCAGGGATCTCGACGATTTCGACTTCGCGCAGAGCTGCGTCGACGAGCCGCTGCTGCGCCGGCTCGCCGACGGCGCGTTCCTCGAGCCGCCGCGCAACCTCGTGGCGATCGGCGGAACCGGAACCGGCAAGACGCACCTCGCCGTGGCCGTCGCCCGGGCCTGCATCCGCGGCGGCGCCCGGGGCCGGTTCTTCAATGCGGTCGGGCTGGTCAACATGCTGGAGCAGGAGCAGCGCGACGGCCGCCAGGGGCGCCTCGCCGAAGCCATGCGCAAGCGCGACTTCGTCATCGTCGACGAGCTCGGCTACCTGCCGGTGGCGCGAGGCGGAGGGCATCTCCTGTTCCACTTCGCCTCCTGCCTCTACGAGCACACGCCGCTGATCGTCACCACGAACCTGCCGTTCAGGGAGTGGGCCGAGGTGTTCGGCGACGCCAGGATGACCGCTGCGCCGCTCGACCGGCTCACCCACCACTGCGACATCATAGAGACCGGCAACGAGAGCTGGCGGTTCCGCAACCGGACCTGAGCCTCGGGAGCAGGTCGTTCCAGTCCGCCCCTTCGGCCCCGGGACGGAGCCGGGCTGCGCGTCCGTCGGCCCGGCACAGCCTCTCCGCCGCGGCGTCGCCGGCGGCGTCGGGATAGTAGCCGCAGAGAATACCCCCCCGCCCCCCCACCACCACCCAGGGCGGAACCCCCGGCGCGCGGCCCGCGGCCGACACCGCCGTGAAATCGGCGTCCGGAAGCGCCGGCATCGACAGCGCCGACAGCGCGTCGATCGCGCTCTCGGCAAGAAGCACCGGATCGGCCGGGCGCCCGGAGAGCGACATCCAGAAGCCGCCCAGGGCCTTCCTGGACCCCGGCGCCATGCCCTTGAAGGCGGATCGGCCGGTGCCGGAGATCTCGGCGCCGGTCGCGGCTCCCGAGGCGTTCCGGGACACGAACACGGCGTTTCTCCGCCTGTCCGCATAGACCGTCCCGCGCCGGCGGCAGGCCTCCACCAGCGCCGGATCGAGGCCGCGCCGCTCGACAAGGTGATCGCGCACGGCGGGCCAGAGCGCCTCCGAGGCCGGCGGAAGACCGAGGGCGCGCCGGCGGGGTCGGCCCTGCAGGCCGCGCCCGGGCGGATCCTGCGGCCGCGGCCCGGGATCGCCGGACGCCGCAGCCGCCGCCGAAAGGAACGCGACCGCCTCCCGGAAGCCGCAGCCGCGCGCGTGCATCACGAGATCGATGGCGCCGCCCCCGCCCCGGCCCTGAAGGTGGTCGAAGAACTTGGCGCCGTTGATGCTGACGATCGAGCCGGAGCACCGCCATCTCGACCTGTCTCTGCCGTCGCGCCGGTAGCCCAGCGACAGCGCCACGCCCTCAAGCGCCGTCCCGCGCGCCGACCGGACCAGATCCTCCCAACTGCTCTCGCGCCAATCGCCCACTTCCGCTCTCCCTGCAGACTGCAGCGCCCGGCAACGGACGCCAAAAGGAGTCTACTTGGAAAGAGAGGGGCTCATAAGACGGGTCACTTTTGGAAGAGATTCATGGGTCACTTTTGGAAGAGACTTGACAGGTGGCCATCGCAGCAAGACGAGACCTGGCCATGAGGCCCACATAAAGGCACACGACTACGTGCGTCGCGAAGTTGAACGCTTGCTGTACGCTTGGTATTTTGATATGTGGTTTCTTACATGGTTGATTGCCATCTAACTGTAACTTTCATAAAGAAAGAAGCTTGCGCACATTTTGACATACGCGTATTTTCATGGTTATGAGCCGTCAAAGAATACCGCGCCTGAAAC
>JAPPMY010000086.1 GCA_028818855.1 Rhodospirillales bacterium | reverse complement strand
GTAGCTCGCCGCGAAGCCCGAGGAGACCGTGCCCGGCACGATCTCCGTCTGGGCGATCCCGTCTCCTGCCGTGGTGCGCTGCTCCTTGACGTAGGCTTCCTTGTAGAGCTCGAAGAACTGCGCCGGCTTGCCGTTGAGAGAGGGGATGTCCGCCGACAGCACCCGCGACACCGTCCCCGCGCTCGACAGCGCGCGCACCGTCGCCGCGAGCGTGTCGCCCACCGCGGCGGACGGCCTCACGATCGCCGCCGATTCCGGCGACACCGCGAGATGCGCCGAGGTTCCGAACAGCTCCTTTACCAGCGCCGCCAGGCCAAACCCGTAATCGGCCTCCCGCTCCATCCGCACCGTGTAGACGTGCACCGAGAGCGTCACCGGCCTCAGCACCTCGCGGTTGAGATGGCGCAGGAAGCCCCGCACCCGCTCTATGTCGCGCGGCGTGCCGCTCACCAGCAACGAGGCGCTCGACGGTGCTGCCGTCACCGACGCGCCCGGCTCCACGAGGGCCGCCGCCTGCGCCTCGATCTCGGGCCAGGGGTCGTACTCCGTCTCGGCCGAGATCGACTGCCGGGTCGCCACGCCGCCCCCCTCCTCGCCGCCGGACGCCGCATCGTCGGTCGCGCCGGAAGCGGCATAGCGCTGCGTCCCGGCGAGCGCGTGGATGCGGAACACGACCGCCTGCCGGCGCACGATCTCGATGGCGCCGTCGCCGTCGTAGCGCCAGGCATAGCCGGGCGGTCCCGTCCAGGCGTCGAGCAGCGCATCGAGAGGGCCGGTCCAGACGCCGGCGTCGGGCGAAAGCCGGTCGATGCCGGCTTCGGCCGGGACGGGGGCAGGCGAGGCGTCCCCGCTTGCGGGAGGTGGTCCCGCGAAGCGCACCGCAAGCCCCGTCGCAGCCTCGATCCGCCGCGCCAGCACCGAAGCCTCCCCCAGGCCGGCGAGCGGCAGCGTGACCGCGTCCGGCTGCAGGAGTTGCGCCGGCAGCGTCGTCTCTGCCGTGCGCTCCTCTGGCGAGAGCCCGAGCCAGGGGTGCCGCTCGATCAGCCTGATCGCCGAGAAGCGCGGCCGCTTCGGCGCCTCCCTCAGCGCCGGGACCTCGCGCGCAGCCGCCTCGGTCTCGCTCCGCGCCTCTTCCAGGACCGCCGACCCGCAACCCGTGAGAAGCGCCGCGCAGAGGAAAGCGGCCAGCGGGCTCCGGCCGAGCCGCCGGGCGTGCACAGAAGGTGCGTGGCGGCCCTTCGACATGGTCCCTGCGGGATCGGAAAACCCTGCTGCCGGCATCTTCGCGTCACCTCCTGCGCGCATCGAAGGGGCGCAAGAGAACGTGCGAATGCGGGGCTGTCAACGATAATAAATCAATGAATACAATGCATTAGGGCGCTCCAGGACGCTCCTGGCCATCCGGGACCGCTCCAGGCCACTCAGGACCGCTCGAAAAATTTTTTCGCCCCGACCGGAATTGCAGCCGCCGCGGCGCCTCAGTCCCCGCCCTCGTCCGGCCCGTCGGTCGAATCCGGTTCTTCCGCCGGCTCGGGGTCGTCGCCCGAGTCGGAGCCGTCGGTCCCCTCCGGGGGCAAGCCCCGCTTGTGCCGCGCCATCCACTCGTCGAGATCGGCTCGGTCGTAGATCACCCGGCGGCCCCACCTGGCATATGGCGGGCCCTCGCCCGCCGCGCGCATCCGCCGCAGCGTCCTGGGGCCGAGGTCCAGATAGGCGGCGGCCTGCCGCGTATCGAGATAGCGGGGCTTGAGGCGTTTCATGACGTCTCTCCGGCAATGGACCGGAGCGCAGTGAACCAGCCTTCGGACGCCGTCGGCAGGGGAGATTCCAGCCCCTCCCCGGAATCTCCCCCCGGCCGCAGGTGCGGCGCGCCGTCGGCTCATGCTTCCGCGACAAGCTTTCGGTAACCGCCGTTCATGAGATAGCGGGCCCTGTCGGCCCGCCAGCGAACCCGCCCGCGCATGGGGCTGTCCGTACCCCACTCCTTCGCCACCTTCCTCTTCCCGTAGAGGTCGATGGCGATCCGACGGTAGCTCTTGCCGCCGAGTCTGCGGTCGAGGACCAGGAGCAGCTCCTCGTCGGTTACCCGCCGGCGGCCTCTTTTTTCATCTCAGCCCCACCGATGGGCCACAGCTCCGCGACCCGTCGCAGCCGCTCCTGCAGGTCGCGCGAGGTCGGCAACCCCAGCAGGTTGAACCCGCCGCCCGGATCGAAGCCTTCGCCGTCGGCGATCCGAATCTGCACGGTGGCCTCGCCCCGTTCGACCTTGACGATCACGGCACCGGTCCTGAGACGCAGCCCCGACAGCCTCACGTCCGGCACGTCCAGCAGCGCCGCGAGCGTCGGCGTCTCCGGCATCGGCGTTGCCTCCAGAGTCGGCGCATCCGTCCAGAACGGCGCCGCCGGACCCGCCTCGTCGAGCGGGTCCTCCCAGGCGAGCAGGCCCCACGAGGCCGCTTCGAGATCGCCCTCCGTCTGCCGCCGCAGCGGGAAGGGCGCAGCCTCGACCGGCGCCAACTCGGCCCATGTCCGCCGCTCTTCCCGGTAGACGGGGTTCCGTTGCAGGAACTTCCAGGCGCTGGCTGCTTCGGTACTGCTCATCGTTCGTCTCCTTCTCGTGGCTCCATTCGCGCCGGATTCCGGCTCCGTTCAGGTCAGGCAGAACCCGGGGGTTGGGGAAACAGACCAGCGGCGCCAACCGGTGCGCGACCTCGTGGACAGGGCCGATGCATGTTCACGGCCAGTCATGTCTCGCGCGGCGTTATGCGCCCCAAAGAGGCGCAACGACCGTTCCGCTCCCCTCGGCATTGGCACCTTCGCCTGCTCCGGGCCGGCGTGCGTTTCGAGTCGGACCGGAGTATATTCCGAATCGGACATACAGACGATCCGGATTGGACAGAGACCGATGCCGAAGACGACGACCGGCCCCAAGGCGTTCGTCGCCCGCCATGCCGAGACGCGGATCCGCGCGGCACTGGCCGATACCCGTATCGTCGCCATCGTCGGGCCGCGCCAGTCCGGCAAGACCACGCTCGCCCGGCGCATCGCCGAGGACGACGGCCATCCCTTCGTCACCCTCGACGACGACCAGTTCAGGCGCTTTGCCCAGGACGATCCCGTCGCCTTCATGCGCGGGCACCGGACCCTCGTCATCGACGAAATCCAGCGCGCGCCCGGCCTCATCCTCGAACTCAAGAAGGCCGTCGACCAAGATCCGCAACCCGGGCGCTTCCTGATCACCGGCTCGGTCGATCTGTTCAAGGGTTCCATCTCTCCCGACTCGCTGGCCGGCCGCGTGGAGACCGTCGAGCTGCTGCCCTTCTCGCAGGCCGAGATTGCGGGCGCCGGTCCCTCCCGCTTCCTCGACCGCGCCTTCGCCGGCGACTTCCCCGCCGTCGCGGCCACGGGCGCCACGGAGGGCCTGATCGACCGCGTCCTGTCAGGCGGTTTCCCGCCGGCCCTCTCCCGCCCCTCGCCGGCGCGCCGCGCGACCTGGCTGCGCGCCTATGCCCGCTCGCTCGCCGACCGCGACGTCTCCGACATCGCCACCGTCGAAAAGCGCGACGAGCTGAGCCGCCTGATCGATCATGCGGCGGTGTCAGCGGGCCGGCTGCTCAACATGTCCTCCCTCGGGTCACACCTCGGCGTGGACAGCAAGACGGTCGACCGCTGGCTCGTCCTGCTGGAGCAGATGTTCCTCGTCCGCCGCATTCGCGCCTGGCACCGCAGCGGGCTGAAGAGGCTCGTCAAGACGCCCAAGCTGCAATTCCTGGACTCCGGCCTCCTCGCGGCCCTCCAGCGGGTGGGTCCCGCGGACATCGCCAGGGACCGCCAGACGCTCGGCTCGCTTCTCGAGTGCTTCGTTCATGCCGAGATCGCCAAGGCCGCCGCGCTCGCCGAGGAACCGACGGCGCTCGCCCATTACCGCGACAAGGACAAGGTCGAGGTCGATCTGGTTCTCGAGCGCCCGCCAGGCGCGATCGTCGGCATCGAGGTCAAGGCCGGCGCGACGGCGCGTCCCGAGCAGTTCAAGGGGTTGACGCGGCTGAGTGAGGCCGTCGGAGACCGGTTCGCCTGCGGCATACTTCTCCACGACGGAGACCGCGTCCAGCGCACCTCGCCCGGACTGTTTGCAGTGCCGTTCAGGATGCTCTGGGAAGCCTGAAACGGGCCCCTGCTGGCTCTACCGAATTCACCGCGCGGAACGACGCCGCGAGACATCGCGTCACACGTCGGCTCATGGCATCGCTGGCGGAGCGCGAGGGCCTGCGCGGCAAGGTGCAGTGCATCCAAATCGACCCGCCCTACGGCATCCGCTTCAACTCCAATTTCCAGTGGTCCACCACCAGCCGTGACGTGAAGGACGGCAAGGCCGATCACATCACCCGCGAGCCCGAGCAGGTGAGGGCGTTTCGCGACATCTGGCGCAACGGCATTTACTCCTACCTGAGCTACATGCGCGACCGGCTGATCCTGGCACGTTATCTGCTGACGGAGAGCGGCTCGGTCTTCGTGCAGATCGGCGACGAGAACGTTCACCGCGTGCGGGCGCTGATGGGAATGGTGTCCAACCCATAAACCCGCGAGCTCAACCGTGGAGAGGTGCTCGCCAGAATACGCCGTCGAGCGGTAAGACGGGACATCCTTGCCCGACGAACCTGAAAGCGGCATTCCGCCAGTTCGCGCGTATCCCTTGCAGCTGTCCGGTCAAGCGAAGGGTGGACCTGGAACAGTTCGAGCCTCCCCGCGCCCTGTCATTCCGATCCCGCTTCCTCGCCAAAGTGGTGCTGTGAACGCTGGTTTGCCAATCCGCGATGGAAGAGAATGCCCCGGCCATGGAAACAGGGAGCGGGACAAGGACGCTCGGCGATTTGCCGGGCCCGGCGGGACTGCCCGTGCTGGGCAACCTGCACCGGATTCGCTTCGACCAGCTGCATCTGACACTGGAGGAGTGGGCCGAGCGGTACGGACCGATGTTCAGGATCCACATCGGGCCCCACCGCATCGCGGTGATCTCGGACCGCTCGGCCATCCAGCGCATTCTGGTGCAGCGTCCCGAAGGGTTCAGGCGCACCACGGCCCTTGAGACCGTCGCCACCGAAATGCGCCTCAAGGGCGTATTCGCGGCGGAGGGTGAGGACTGGCGCCGCCAGCGCCGGATCGTGGTGGACGCTC